>JAMNYN010000599.1 GCA_023622805.1 Pseudomonadota bacterium
CAAGGAGCGCATCTTCTCGCACCGCGACAACTTCGGCCAATGGCAGCCCAAGGCCCAGCGCCCCGAGCTGTGGACGCTGTTCAACACCCGCATCGCACCGGGCGAGCACTTCCGCGTGTTCCCCATCAGCAACTGGACCGAGCTCGACGTCTGGCAATACATAGAACGCGAGCAGATCGCGCTGCCGTCAATCTACTACACCCACGAGCGCGAAGTGGTCGAGCGCCGCGGCCTGCTGGTGCCCGTGACCGAGCTGACGCCGGCGCGCGAAGGCGAGGAAGTGGTGCTGCGCGACGTGCGTTTTCGCACCGTGGGCGACATCACCTGCACCTGCCCCGTCGAAAGCACGGCCGCCAGTGCCGCCGACATCGTGATCGAAACCCTGGCCGCCGATGTGAGTGAGCGCGGCGCCACGCGCATGGACGACAAGACCAGCGACGCCTCCATGGAAAAGCGCAAGAAGGAAGGTTACTTCTAATGAACAGCATTGCATCCCCCTCCCTGGCCACACTGCAGGACACCCAGTCGGCGCTGCGCTTCATCACCTGCGGCAGCGTGGATGACGGCAAGAGCACGCTGATCGGCCGCCTGCTGGTCGACAGCAAATCGGTGCTGCAAGATCAGCTCGCCGGCGTGCAGCGCAGCGGCGAGACCGATCTGGCCCTGCTGACCGACGGCCTGTCGGCCGAGCGCGAGCAAGGCATCACCATCGACGTGGCCTACCGCTACTTCGCCACGCCGGCGCGCAAGTTCATCATCGGCGACGCACCCGGCCATGAGCAGTACACGCGCAACATGGTCACCGCGGCCAGCAGCGCCGACGCCGCCGTGGTGCTGGTCGATGCCACCAAGCTCGACTGGCGCTCGCCCGACCTGGCCCTGCTGCCCCAGACCCGCCGCCACAGCCTGCTGGTGCATATGCTGCGCGTGCCTTCGCTGGTGTTCGCCGTCAACAAGCTAGACGCGGTGGAGAATCCCACCCTGGCGTTTGAACACATCCGCGCAGCGCTGGAGACCTTTGCCCAGGCCGCGGGCATCAGCGTTGCGGCCACTGTGCCGGTCTCGGCCCTCAAGGGCTGGAACGTGGTCACAGCCGAAACCGGCTGGTGCGGCTACACCGGTCCCAGCCTGCTGCAATGGCTCGAAGGCCTGCCCGGCACGCCCGCCGACAGCCACCTGTCCATGGCCTTCCCGGTGCAATGGGTGGAAAAATTCTCGTCCTCGGCCGATACCAGCCAGGGCCGCCGCGTGTTCTGGGGCCGGCTCGGCGCGGGCCGGCTGAGCGTGGGCCAGACCGTGCAGGTCTTCCCCAGCGGCCAGAGCGCCGTCATCGCCCAGGTGCTGGACCATGCACGCCGCCCCGCCGATGTCGCGGCCGGGCACAGCGCCGGCGTGGTGCTGGACCGCGAAGTCGATGTCTCGCGCGGCGACTGGATTTTGGCGGCAGACGCCGAGTCGACCGACGTGCCCCAGGCCGTGGCCGACGATGACTTCGACGCCCCGCCAGCGACGCCCGTGGCCCGCCGCGAACTCACTGCCACCGTCGCCTGGATGGACGATGAGCCCCTGGTGCCCGGGCGCCTGTACTGGGCGCTGCACGGCCACCGCTGGGTCAAGGCCAAGGTGCGCCGCGTGGTGCACCACCTCGACATCCACACGCTGGCCGAAGAGCCTGCGGCCAACCTGCAGGCCAATGCCATCGGCGTGGTCGAGCTGGTGCTGCAGGAAGCCCTGCCGCTGCGCGCTTTCAGCGAGGCCCGCATCCAGGGCGCGCTGATTCTGGTCGACACAGCCAGCCACAAGACGGCCGCCGCAGCCCTGGCACATTGATCCGGAACGCAGTCCACCGGGGGTCGATACCCCGGCGCTGCGCTCCCTTCGATCCACACTGCGCCCACGAATCGCCCCAGTGAAATAAAATCAGTCAGTACTGACCCTATAACTCCAAAGATCCCTCATGACTCACGTCGTTTCCGAAAACTGCATCCAGTGCAAATACACCGACTGCGTGGACGTATGCCCCGTGGACTGCTTCCGCGAAGGCCCGAACATGCTGGTCATCGACCCGGACGAATGCATTGACTGTGCCGTCTGCATTCCCGAGTGCCCGGCCAATGCGATTTTTGCCGAGGAAGACGTGCCGCCCGATCAGCTCGCCTTCATCAAGCTCAATGCCGAACTGGCCCTGGCCCAGGGCTGGAAGAGCATCACCAAGCGCAAGAACCCGCTGCCCGACGCTGACGACTTCAACGGCAAGCCCGGCAAGATCGCTGCCCTGCAGCGCTGAGTCCCTGACTGCCTGACCACCGCCAGATGACCGACAACGCCGCGACCTCCACCCCATCCATTGATACCGATGCCGTGGTGATCGGCGCCGGTCCTGCCGGCCTGTTCCAGGCTTTTCAGCTGGGCCTGCAAGGCCTGAACGCCCACCTGGTCGATGCCCTGCCCCATGCTGGCGGCCAGTGCGCCCAGCTGTACGGCGACAAGCCCATTTACGACGTACCGGGCATTCCGGTCTGCACCGGCCGCGAGCTGGTCGACCTGTTGCTGCGCCAGCTCGCGCCCATACCGGTGCAGTGGCACCTGGGCAGCCAGGTCCAGGCGCTTGAATCCCTGGCCGACGGCCGCTTTCTGCTGACCACGTCCCAAGGGGTGCAACTGCGCACGCGCAGCGTGTTCATCGCCGCCGGCGTCGGCGCCTTTGTGCCGCGCACGCTCAAGGTCGACGGACTGCAAGCCCATCTGGGCCGCCAGTTGCACTACCACCCGGACGATGTGGCCGTGGCCCCGAACGAACACATCGTGATCCACGGTGGTGACGAAGATGCGGTCGACTCCGCCCTGCGCTGCGCGCGGGAGCACCCCACGGCCCGCATCACTTTGCTGCACCGCCGTGACGTCTTCCAGGCCGCACCCGAGATGCTGGCGCAACTGCAGGAACTGCGCGCCACGGGCCGCATTGCCGTGGTCGCGGCCCAGATCAACGGCATGCAAGAGCAGGACGGCCGGCTGGCAGCCCTGCAGCTGACCGATCCTGACGGCCAGCCCCAGCGCCTGGCGCTGGACCAGCTCTGGGTCTACCTGGGCATTTCCCCGCGCCTGGGGCCCATCGCCGACTGGGGCCTGGCCATGGAGCGCAAGCAGTTGCAGGTCGATGCCGCCACCTTCGCCACCAACCTGCCCGGCATCTACGCCGTGGGCGACATCAATACCTATGCCGGCAAGCGCCGGCTGATACTCTGCGCTTTCCACGAAGCCACACTGGCCGCCTTTGCCGCGGCCGAGTGGCTCAGCGGCGGCAAGGTGGCACTGCAATACACCACCACCAGCGCCCGACTGCACGCCATCCTCGGCGTGGAGCACGCTGGCGCCGGTGACTGAGATCCTACGGGCCTCTCGCCCGGAGTCAGGGCTGATCGCGCTTGTGCTCCACCCAGATCAGCGCGGAGGTGTCAAACCCCAGCGCATGGGCCTGGTTCTTCAATTGCGTCTGAATCTGAGCATCCAGGCGGGGCTCGCGCGCAAGAATCCATAGATAGCTGCGATCCGGCCCCGCCACCATGGCCCAACGGTATGCGGGATCCAGAGCGATGACGTGGTAGCCGCCATAAAACGGCCCGAAGAATGACACCTTGAGCGAGGCCACGTCAGGGTCTCCCAGGAATTCGGCACGCCCCTGGGCCGTCTGCCAGCGGCCCTTGGCCGCATCGAAACCGCTGTTGATCACGCGCACGCTCGCATCGGGCTGGATCTCGTAGCGTGCCGTGACATCGCTCAGACCACGCTCGAAGCTATGATCCAGGCGGGCGATCTCATACCAGCGCCCCTGATAGCGTTGCACATCGAAGCTGCCCACCGCCTGCAGCCCCTCGGGTACGCCGGTGGCGCAGCCCGAAAGACTCCAGCCCAGGCAGGCAATGCCCAGCCAGCGAAGCCACGCCGGCATCGCGTTTTCCATTGCAGTATCCATTTTCATATCCGTTTCCTTGGTTCAAAGTGCGCGATCGAAGTGTCTTCTGGGCGCGCTGCTGGCGGCAATGCCCATCAGCGCTGGCGATGGTTCCTGGGCTCCGAAGACAATAGTTTGCGCAGACCCCGCATGACGGCGCCCAGCAGTGGCAGCTTCGAATACAGCTCTTCCGCGGGATCCCAGTAATCGCGATGCAGTTCCACCCCGCCCTGGGCGGAGAACTGCAGATGGGATGCGCCGCGTATGCGCAGGACTGCAGCGCCGGCGCGGCGCCGAAAGCTGAACTCCCAGGTCAGAAAGGCATCATCGCCTTGGCACACCTGGGTGGCAACGACGAATCGCGGCGCATCCAGCGTGTCGAACATGTGCCTGAAGATGTGCTCGATCGCAGGCCGGCCGCAGACCTCGTTGAAGGGATCCTTGAATCGCGCGTGCTCGCTGTAGAGCGCCAGCAGTGCCGGCAGGGTTTCCACGCGCAGCCCCTCGTAGGCCGCGACGATGGCGGCGACCCGCTCGTCCTGAGAGTTGTCTGGATGCGTCATCGTGCCCCCGTGGCGCGGCGCACCGCTGCAAAATACCAGGCATCGGGCAAGCACCGCAGCAGGCGCATCCAGCGGGTGAAGCGGCGCGGAAAGTTCATCTCGAACCGGCCGTGGCGCCACCCCTCGAGAATGCATTGCGCGGCCTGCTCCGCCGAGATCAATGCGGGCATGGAGAACAGGTTGTCCGCGGTCAGCGGTGTGTCCACAAAGCCCGGGTTGATCACCGAAACGCCCAATCCCCGGGAGTGCAGATCCAGATACAGGTTTTCCGCCAGATTGTTCAGCGCGGCCTTGGTCGGTCCATAGGCAAGCGACAGCGGCAAGCCGCGGTAGCCGGCCACGCTGCCCACCAGGCTGATGTGGCCGCTTCCCGCCGACAACAGCATGGGCAGCAGGGCATCGAGCAGATGCAGCGCGCCGCAGTAGTTCACTGCCAGGTGGCGCTGCATTTCGGCCAGGTCGAAGACGGTCGCGCTTTGGGCGCGATAGTGGCCCGCGCAGTACAGCGCCAGCGCAAGCTGGTGACCGGCATGGCCTTGAACCTGCAGTGCGGCTTCCCGCACAGCGTTGACGTCGCTCACATCCAGGGGCAAGGCCAGACAACCCGCGTGCTGTGTCACGAAGTCATCCAACGCGCTCGCGTTGCGCGCCGAAACGATGACGCGCGCGCCCTGGCCGTGCAGGGCCGCGGCAGTGGCGCGGCCAATGCCCGATGATGCGCCTATGACCCAGACCCAACGGCCTGACCAGTCCTGCAGCGGTGGATTGAGGGAGCGTCCGAACAGAGACATGGCATTCACTCCGGGGACGTTTTGCTCATCGCCAAGGTGACTTCACCCAGGTGCAGGCCGAATTTGCTCATCGTGCTGCGGTTGAGCAAGGTGCGCGCGTCCATGCGGTACATCCAGTCATCGAGCGCGACGTTCCACACGCTGCCGTCGACCGGCAAGGCCAGCGTGTACTTCCAGTGGAAGGCATTCCCCGCTGCCTCGCCCAGGGCCTCGCCGACCACATCGTCCGCCGTGCCCGCATAACGCCCGCCCCCCAGATGCCGCAGACGCCAGACCCGGCGCTGCGTCGTGCCATCGCTGTAGAGAAATTGCTCATCCAGCGTTCCATTGTCACCATCCCAGTGGCCCGTCATCTGCACCGTGAA
>JAMNYN010000711.1 GCA_023622805.1 Pseudomonadota bacterium
CATGAGCATGCTGCGGCAGGCGGCCAACCTGCAAACGCCGCAAGACCTGTTGCTGCTGTACTCCAACCACCGTCCCGAAGACACGGCTTTTCTCGGCGAACTGCAGCAGTTGGCTACCGTGAACCCCAGGTTCCACATGAACGCCACGATGACGCAGATGGGCCGTTCCGCCCAGCCCTGGGCCGGGCATACGGGGCCCATCGACAGCGGCTTCGTGCAGCGGGCGACGCAGGGGCTGCCCGCACCCATCTTCTACATCGCCGGACCGCCGGCCATGGTCGAAGCCATGCGGCAGGTGCTGGCCGGCGCGGGCGTCGATGAGGATGATGTGCGCAGCGAGGAGTTTTTCGGCTACTGAGCGCCAGCAGCCCAGGGACACGGCGGCCTGCGAGATGCTCCGCAATGTATGCCCCTGGGGCAGTGCCAAGCGCATATCGTCGAGTCCTGGGCCGGCGCGCGCAGCCGCCAATGCGGTGCATGGGGGCGCGGAGTGAAAAGCGATGCGCATGTGCTTTGCATCCGGGACGCATCAGAAATCGTGGCGAACACCGACCGCGATAAGGCGCGCGGAATCTCCACTGTTCGCTGCCACGGGAATCTGGGCCAGCGCCGCGGAGGAATTGGCGCGATTGTCCAGATGCAGCCAGCGGCCATACAGCGCCGTGCGCTTGCTCAGGGCATAGTCGTAGCCCAGCGTCGAGGCCCGCTGCGAGCGCGCGCTGTGGCTGACCTTGCGCTGTACCACGGCGAATGTCAGGCGCGATTGCAGCGAGACATTCCACACAGTGCCCAGGCTCACCAAATGCGCCGCGCCGACGCCGGGACGGTTGACGTCGCTGCGGGCCAGCGTGCCGAAGAACTGCCATTGCGCGCCGCGGTAGGCCGCGCTGAGCGATTGGTAAGTGGACTTCTCGGGATCGGCCACGGGCGCAGCCGCCGAACCGGAATAGGCACGCTGGAAGGCATAGGCGACATACCAGGGCTGCAGTGCCCAGCCCAGGCTGCCGCTGTACAAAGCGCCACTGCGTTGGCTCAATGCGCCCGCTTCGCCGGGCGCGTAAGCCAGGTCGGTGTACAGCCCTTGCCCCAGCGGCGTACGGTAGCGCAGCAAGTTGTTGGCGCGTGGCGCGAAAGAGCGCAGGCCCGGCTGCGCATCCACCATGGCCGCCAAATTCATGGGCGAGAACACGGTGCCCAAGCCGAACGCATCGGCGCGGGCGACGGCGTGGAACATGGGCGTATACATGCGCCCCATTTCCACGGCGCCCCAGGGGCCCCACAGTCCCAGCGACGATTGCCGCGTGAAAGCAAATGCGGGCAAGGGATTTCCAGTGCCCATGTCCGAGTCCAGCCCGCCCTCCAGTACAAAGCGCGCCGACCAACCGCCGCCGAGGTCTTCCGTGCCACGAAAGCCCATCAGTGAAGCGCCATTGCCGCCGCTGTCTTGCCGGGTGGATGAGTAGGTGCCGGACTTCGCATGGCCGAGGTACATATCGACCGTGCCATACATGTTCACTCCGCTTTGCGCCGACGCGCCAGCGCAGGCCACCAACGCCGCCAACGCGGCAACGGTTTTTCTCATGTCTTGTCTCTTGGATTTTTTATGAATGCGCGATGCGCCGATCCTTCGCGGCTTGCAGCGCCCGCAGTTCTTGGTGCAATCAACTTGGCTCGAACCAGGCAACGCATGTGCGCGCCGATTCGTGCGACATTTTCTTACAACTGAGACAGTCCGGTGGCTTTCATCATGGCTTCGGTGAACGCGATTTCCTTCACGAAGTCCTGGACATATTCCTGCGCGTTGGCGGAAGGCCGGACATTGCCGCCATTGGCTTGCAGTTGCGCGCGCAGCCGGGCTGCTGCAGTGCCTTCTCGAAGGCCGCGTTGATGCGTGCGACGATGGGGTCGGGCGTGGCCGCGGGAACCGATATCCCGCCCCAGGAAGCGAGATCGACACCCCGCACGCCCAGCTCCGCCAGCGTCGGCACATCGGGCAGCAAGGGGTTGCGCTGTACTCCGGCGATGGCGATGGCGATGGCTTTGAGCTTGCCCACCTGGATCTGCGGGTACGCCACGCCGAGGATAGGCATGCCGAAATTCACCTGCTTGCCCAGTACCGCGTTCACCAACTCCGACGCCCCTTTGTAGGGAACATGCGTGGCTTGCACATGCTGGGCGCTGAGCAGCAACTCCACGCCCAGGTGAGAGGGCGTGCCAACGCCCCCGGAGGCGTAGTTCAGCTGGCCTGGCGCGGCCCGCATGCGCGCCGTGAGCTCCGGCAAGGCAGGCGTGGCGGAATCGGCGGGAACGATCAGCACGATGTCCGACGACGTCAGCCGCATGACGTGGCGAAAGTCCTTGAGCGCGTCGTAGCCCGGGTCCTTGTACATGCCCATGTTGGCCGCCATGGGCGCTGCCGAATAGACCCAGGTGTAGCCGTCGGGCGCCGCCTTGGCCCCCAGGCGCGCGCCAATATTGCCGCCGGCGCCCCCCTTGTTGTCGACGATGATCGGCTGGCCGAGCAGCGGCGAGACGGCATTCGCCAGAAGACGCGCCGTGATGTTCGGGCCCGTGCCCGCCTGGTAAGGCAGCGTCCACCGGATAGGGCGACTGGGCCAGACGTCGGCCGCCAAAGCGGGCAAGCCGCGGGCAGCAAAGCCGGGGCCAAAGCGCGGCGCGGCTGTCAAGGGCTTGGGGCGTGGACGTCATTGCGTGTTCCTTCATCAGTTGACCATGCGGCTGCGATCGGCCCAGTACGGCGTCTGAATGGCTTTGCGTGCCACCTTGCCGTTGGGGTTCTTGAGCAGCGAAGCAACGAACTCGATGTGGCGCGGCCGCTTGAAGCCGGCCAGCAACGGGGCACAAAAGGCATCGAGCACCGCATTGCTGGCCGTGCAACCGGGCTTGAGCACCACATGCGCGGCTACCGCCTCGCCCCGTGTGTCATCGGGAATGGCAAAGACACAGGCCTCGGCCACCGGGTCGTGCTGGTAGAGCACCGCCTCGACCTCGGAGGGGTAGACGTTGAAGCCGCCGCTGATGACCATGTCCTTCGTGCGATCGACGATGTAGATCTAGCCGTCGTCGTCCATGCGCGCCAGGTCGCCGGTGTGATAAATGCCGTTCTTGAGCACTTCGGCGGTGAGCTCGGGGGCCTGCCAGTAGCCCGCAAAAACGTCCGGCCCGCTGACCACGATTTCGCCGATGTCGCCCGCGCCCACGGGCTGGCCGGCATCGTCGACGATCTCGACGCGCGGCTTGCGCAAAATCGAGCTCGCCTTCCAGCTTCTTGATTTGCGCAGTCAGCGCAGGCTGCGCGATGAACAGCGAGCCCGCCGCGCGCGAGAGGCTGCCCGCCTCCAGCACGGCAATGAAATATCGAAGAGTGCGCAGATCCATGGTGCGGTCATTGTCGCCGCACCACGGCGGAAGGCCCGGGGCACGACAGCCCGGGGCACGACAGCCCGGGGCACGACAGCTCGGGGCGCGATCGCCCGGCGCTCACTCCTCGAACATGCTTTGCAAGATCACGTCCGCCGTCACCTTGGAGTGCTTCTTGATCAGCTTCTCCATGGCCTCCGCATCGCCGGACTTCATGACATGCAAGATTTCCTGGTGCACGGAGTTCACATTTTTCGACCCTGGCGCTTTTTCTATCCAGATGCGCATCAAGGGCTCGATCAATGCATGCAATGACGATATTTGCGCCAGCAAACGCGGCGCCTGACTGATCGCCGATATTTTTTCATGGAACTCGCGGTGCGCGGTGATCCACAAGGACATATCCGACTTCACCGACTCCAGCCGGCTCAACAGGAATTCCAGCTCGTGAATATCTGCAGCCGTGGCTTTCTTCACTGCCTTGGCCGCGGCCAGGGCCTCCAGGGCGGCACGCATTTCAAAAATCTCCTGGACTTCATCCTTGCTGAGCTTTTTCACCACGGCCCCGCGATTGGCACGCATCGCCACCAACCCTTCCGTCGACAGCCGCCGCAATGCCTCACGAATCGGCATTCTGCTCATGTCCAGCACTTCCGCGACGTCTTCAGCCACAATTCTTTGGCCCGGCTGCAACTCCCCCATACGGATCGCATTGAGCAAATATTGGTACGCCTCTTCCTGGGCGCTCAACTGATTACGATTCATAGATTCAAACCTTCCAGGACCGAGAAATATTATTCGTCAATATACTCATATTGAATATATTTGATATTTGGCCTGCCAGTCATTTCGCCGTCACCATCATCCAGATTTGCGCTGACACCGCCATGCCTGGCGCGCTAGAAATCTCTGGTGTGGAGCATGCGCCTCCCGCATTGTAAAAGCGCGCCGCCCCATTTCACCGTCGCGTCGCGCACCTTCAAGGCATGCACTGTTTTCGACCACCGCGCAGCGCCCCCGCGATGGCTCCCAGCGCTGCGCGCACCAAAGCGATGCAGCCCCCAGGTCCGCGCCCTGCTTTCGGCCAACGGCGCCAGCGGCATGCACTGGAAAAACGCCGCCGCGCCCCTCTGTACCGGCCGGGTCACCACGCAGTTCCAGCCCCTTTGGCACACACCTGGCACGGTGTTTGCTTTCAATAAATTGGATCCAAGTATCCAAGTAAACACGTATTCACTTTGTTGAAAAAAGCCAGCACAGTGGCGGTGACACAGATAGAGGAAGCCTGGCCCAGGTGCCCGGCTTCCCCGGTTGTTCCACATCTTCAAGAGGCAAACGCATGCGAGATTTCCAGAAATCAGGACGTTCGGTGGTCATGGCCAAGCATGGCATGGCAGCCACATCCCACCCCAGCGCCACACTGGCGGCCATCCAGGTCCTGCAGGACGGCGGCAATGCCATGGATGCGGCGATTGCCGCCTGCGCCGTGCAATGCGTGGTCGAGCCAGGCTCCACCGGCATAGGCGGCGACTGCTTTGCGCTGTACAGCGAAAAAGGCACGGACAAGATCACCGCCTTCAATGGCGCGGGCTGGGCTCCGAAGAACATCGATGTCAAAGCCTTGACGGCCACCGGCGACAAGTTCCTGCCGCGCCAGTCCGCGCATGCCGTCACCGTGCCGGGTGCCGTCGACGCATGGACCACCTTGCGCGAGAAATTCGGCAGCATGCCCTTGTCCCGCCTCTTCGCGCCGGCCATAGGCTTTGCCGAAGACGGCTATGCCGTGGCCCCGCGCTGCGCCGAAGACTGGCGCATGCAGACCGGCCTGATCCAGGCCACGCCAGAAGGCCAGGAGCTGCTGCTCGTCCACGGCAAATCGCCCAGCGCCGGCTCGGTGCACAAGCAACCCCGGCTCGCGGCATCGCTGCGCAAGATTGCCGCCGAAGGCCGCAAAGTGTTCTACGAAGGCGAAATTGCGCAGAATCTGGTCAGCTACCTGCAAAGCAAGGGCGGCAGCCACACGCTGGAAGACTTTGCCAACTACCACGGCGAGTTCCTCGATCCCATCAAGGTCCAGTACCGGGGCTACGAAGTCCATGAATGCCCGCCTCCGGGCCAAGGCATCGTGGCGCTGCTGCTGCTCAACCTCCTGCAGCAAAAAGTCGTGGCCCCCGACCCTTTGTCGGCCGAACGCATGCGCACGGAAATCGATGCCACACGCCTCGCCTACAAGGTGCGCGACGCACTGCTGGCCGACCCCAAATTCGCCGACATGGATGTCG
>JAMNYN010000529.1 GCA_023622805.1 Pseudomonadota bacterium
GGCGCGATGGCAAATTCAAGCTCGCCGATGGCGGCACCCTGTTTCTGGACGAGATCGGCGACATGCCGCCGAATTTGCAGGCCAAGTTATTGCGGGCCTTGCAAGAGGGCGAGATCGAGCCGCTGGGCTCGAACCAACTGGTGCCGTTCAATGTGCGCGTGGTCGCGGCGACTTCGCGCGATCTGCAGGCGCTGGTGCGCGAAGGCCTGTTTCGCGAGGACCTGTTCTACCGCCTGCACGTGCTGCCGATACGCGTGCCGCCGCTGCGCGCGCGCCGGGCCGACATTCCGGCGCTGGTCGAAGTGCTCAGCGAGGACATGGGGCTGCGCAACGACATGCCGCCGCCCGAATGGCAGGCCGATGCGCTGGCGCTGCTCGGCGCCCAGCTGTGGCGCGGCAACATACGCGAGCTGCGCAATGTGCTGGAGCAGGCGGCCATGCGCAGCGACAGCGGCGTGGTCGATGCGCGTCTGCTGGACGAGGTGCTGCGCGCCGCGGGCGTCGAGCCGCGCCCGCCGCTGGCGGAATTCGCGCCCAGCCTGAGTCCACCGCCAATGGAGCCCGCCGCGGCCGACCACCAGCGCCTGCTGCGGCCCTTGCACCAGCAGGTCGCCGAGCTGGAGCAGCAGGCGATTGCGGCCTCGCTGGCGGCCAACGGCGGCAACAAGCAGGCCACGGCGCGCCAACTGCAGATTTCGCGGGCCACGCTTTACACGCGCATGGGCAGCCCGGACTGAGGTTGCGGTCTGCTGCACTTTGGTGCAAACCCTGTGTGTTAATCAGGCATGTGTCCATATTTCAGACGCCTCAGGGCGTCTGAAATATGGACACATCTCAAGGCGATGCAAGCCATTCCCTTGAAAAACAAGGGCTTGCGTGCGCTGCTGCAGACCAGTGCGGCCTGGCACAAAGCCTGCTGTGTCATTGTCACTATTCAAAGGAGACAAGCACCATGCAACGCCGTACTTTGGTCCATTCTGCTGTCCTGGTTTCGCTGGCCCTGCTGGGCAGCCAGGCTGCCCTGGCGCAGCCGGGCGAGATCCGCATTGCCCACGTCTACAGCAAGACCGGTCCGCTAGAAGCCTATGGCAAGCAGACCCAGGCGGGCCTGATGATGGGCCTGGAATACGCCACCGGTGGCAGCATGACGGTGGCCGGCAAGAAGCTGGTGGTGATAGAGAAAGACGACCAGGGCAAGCCCGATCTGGGCAAGAGCCAGCTGGCCACGGCCTACTCGGACGACAAGGCCGACATCGCCGTGGGCCCCAGCGCTTCGGGCGTGGCGCTGGCCATGCTGCCCGTGGCCGAGGAATACAAGAAGATCCTGCTGGTCGAGCCCGCCGTGGCCGACTCGATCACCGGCGACAAATGGAACAAGTACATTTTCCGCACGGGCCGCAACTCCAGCCAGGATGCGATCAGCAACGCCGTGGCCATAGACCGGCCCGGCGTGACCATCGCCACGCTGGCCCAGGACAATGCTTTCGGCCGGGATGGCGTCAAGGCGTTCAAGGACGCCGTGAAGAAGGGCAAGCTGGTGCACGAGGAGTACCTGCCCGCGGCCACCACCGACTTCACGGCCGGTGCCCAGCGGCTGATCGACAAGCTCAAGGACCAGCCAGGCAAGAAGATCATCTGGATCGTCTGGGCCGGCGCGGGCAACCCGTTCAAGATCACCGATCTGGACCTCAAGCGCTACGGTATCGAGATCGCTTCGGGCGGCAACATCCTGCCGGCCATGGCGGCCTACAAGAACCTGCCCGGCATGGAAGGCGCGACCTATTATTACTTCGGCATTCCGAAGAACCCGGTCAACGAGGCGCTGGTGGCCATGCACTACAAGCAGTACAAGGCGCCGCCGGACTTCTTCACCGCGGGCGGCTTCTCGGCTGCCATGGCGCTCGTGACCGCGCTCAAGAAGACGAATGGCGACACCAAGTCGAACACGCTGATCAAGGCCATGGAAGGCATGTCCTTCGACACGCCCAAGGGCACCATGACGTTCCGCAAGGAAGACCACCAGGCCATGCAAAGCATGTACCACTTCAAGGTGAAGAACGACCCGGCATTTGCCTGGGGCGTGCCTGAGCTGGTGCGCGAGATCAAGCCCGAAGAGATGCAGATCCCGATTCGCAACGGCCGCTGAACGCGCTGCCGGGGGCGGTGATCACCACCGCTCCCCGGCGCTTTTCCTTTCCTGAATGCATTGCCGCCAGCGCTTGTCCTGCACGCGCTGCGGTTTGCCTTGACCTCCTTATGCTTGCGACCCATAACCTGACCATCCGCTTTGGCGGCCATGTGGCCGTCAACGACGTGAGCTGCCGCTTCGAGCCGGGCACGCTGACGGCCATCGTGGGCCCCAACGGTGCGGGCAAGACCACCTTCTTCAATCTGATCTCGGGCCAGCTCAAGGCGTCAGCCGGGCGCGTGACTCTGGGCGAACGGGAGTTGACGGGGCTGGCCCCTTCGGCGCGCACCCATGCGGGCCTGGGCCGGGCGTTTCAGCTGACCAACCTGTTCCCCAACCTGAGCGTGCTGGAGAACGTGCGCCTGGCCGTGCAGGCCCGCTTGCCCGGAGCGCACCGCCGCGGGCTCAACCTGTGGAGCATCTGGAGCGATCACGGCCAGTTGACGGCGCGTGCCCAGCAGGTGCTCGAGCAGGTGGCGCTGTGGCCGCGGCGCGCCGAGCCCGTGGCCAGTCTGCCGCATGGCGACCAGCGCAAGCTGGAAGTCGCGCTGCTGATGGCGCTCGAACCCCTGGTCTACATGTTCGACGAACCCACGGCCGGCATGGGCCATGACGAAGCGCCGGTGATCCTGGACTTGATCCGCGATCTCAAGGCCGACAAGAGCAAGATCATTCTGCTGGTCGAGCACAAGATGGATGTGGTGCGCGAACTCGCCGACCGCATCATCGTGCTGACCAATGGCACGCTGGTGGCCGACGGCCTGCCGGCCGAAGTGATGGCCTCGCCCGTGGTGCGCCAAGCCTATCTGGGCCCGGAACAAGACGAGGAAGTCGCATGAACTGGCAAACACCCCCCATTCATTCCACCGCTGTCGCGCCCATGCTGGAGCTGCGCGGCGTGCACACCCATATCGGGGCGTATCACATCCTGCACGGTGTGGACCTCACGGTGCCGCGTGGCCAGCTGACCATGCTGTTGGGGCGCAACGGCGCGGGCAAGACGACTACGCTGCGCACCATCATGGGCCTGTGGCAGGCTTCGCAGGGCAGCGTGCTGCTGGGCGGCGAAGACATCACGCGCCTGCCCACGCCGGCGATCGCGCGCCAGAGCGTGGCCTATGTGCCCGAGAACATGGGCATTTTTGCCGACCTCAGCGTCAAGGAAAACCTGCTGCTGGCCGCGCGCCAGGCGCGTCATGCGGGGCAGATGGACGAAGAACGCCTGCAATGGATCTTCGGTCTGTTTCCAGCCGTGCAGAAGTTCTGGAACCACCCCGCGGGCAAGCTCTCGGGCGGGCAAAAGCAGATGGTGGCCGTGGCCCGGGCCATCGTCGAGCCGCGCGATCTGCTGATCATCGACGAGCCCAGCAAGGGCCTGGCGCCGGCCATCATCCACAACATGATTGCCGCCTTCGAGCAGCTCAAGGCAGCGGGCGTGACCATCCTGCTGGTCGAGCAGAACCTGGCATTCGCCAAGCGTCTGGGCGACAGCGTGGCGGTGATGGACAACGGCCGCGTAGTGCATGCGGGCCGCATGGCCGATCTCGCGGCCGACACGGATTTGCAGCAGTCGCTGCTGGGGTTGGCGCTGTGACGCGGCGCAACAAGGAGCAAACATGAATTTCAAGGACCTGGACTGGAAACCGCTGGCTCTGGTGCCCATGCTGGCGCTGGTCACCTTGCCGCTGGTGGGCTCGCCCAGCACCTGGCTCACGCTCACCGTGGCCGGGCTGGCCATGGGCATGATCATCTTCATCATCGCTTCGGGTCTGACGCTGGTCTTCGGCCTGATGGACGTGCTGAACTTCGGCCACGGCGTGTTCATCGCACTGGGCGCATTCGTTGCCACCAGCGTGCTCGGCGCCATGGGCGACTACACCAGCTCGGCGGACCTGTGGCGCAACCTCCTGGCCGTGCTGCCGGCCATGCTGATCGCGATGCTGGTGGCCGCGGCCGTGGGCCTGGCGTTCGAGCGCTTCATCGTGCGGCCGGTCTACGGCCAGCACCTCAAGCAAATCCTGATCACCATGGGCGGAATGATCATCGGCGAAGAGCTGATCAAGGTCATCTGGGGCCCGCAGCAGATTCCGCTGCCCCTGCCCGAAGGCATGCGCGGCGCCTGGCTGCTGGGCGATGCGGCCGTGGAGAAGTACCGCGTGGTGGCGGTGCTGGTGGGGCTGGCGGTGTTCGCGGCGCTGGCCTTTACCTTGTCGCGCACCAAGGTCGGTCTCCTGATCCGCGCTGGCGTGCAGGACCGCGAAATGGTCGAGTCCCTGGGCTACCGCATACGGCGACTGTTCATCGGCGTGTTCGTCGTCGGCTCGGCCCTGGCCGGTCTGGGCGGTGTGATGTGGGGGCTGTACCAGCAAAGCGTGATCCCGCAGATGGGTGCGCAGGTGAATGTGCTGATCTTCATCGTCATCATCATCGGCGGCCTGGGCTCCACGGGCGGTGCGCTGATCGGTGCGCTGCTGGTCGGGCTGATGGCCAATTACACCGGCTTTCTGGTGCCCAAGGTGGCGCTGTTTTCCAACATCGCCTTGATGGTCGCCATTTTGCTGTGGCGCCCCCAGGGTGTGTACCCGGTCGCCAACCGCTGAACCAGGAGTCTGAACCATGTTGAACCGATTGCTTTCCGGCGACATGCCGCGCAGCAGGCCGCTGGCGGTGATTCTGCTGGCCATCCTGGTGGGGCTGGCTGTTGCACCCTTTCTCTTTCCCGGCATCAAGGCGCTGAACGTCGCGGCCAAGGTGCTGGTGTTCGTGGTGCTGGTGGCGAGCTTCGACCTGCTGCTGGGCTATACCGGGATCGTCAGCTTTGCCCACACCATGTTCTTCGGCATAGGCGCTTACGGCGTGGCGATTGCCGCGGGCCGGCTGGGCGCGAGCTGGACGGCGCTGGCACTGGGCATAGGCTGCGCGCTGCTGCTGAGCCTGCTGCTGTCACTGGCCGTGGGGCTGTTTTCGCTGCGCGTGCGGGCGATTTTCTTTGCCATGATCACGCTGGCCGTGGCCTCGGCCTTCCAGACGCTGGCGTCGCAGCTGTCGGAATGGACGGGCGGCGAAGACGGGCTGACCTTCAAGCTGCCCGAGTGGCTGTCGCCGAGCTTCGAGCTGTTCGAGGACGAAATCCTGGGCCGCATGATTGACGGCAAGCTCATCACCTACTACCTGTTGTTCGTGGTGGCGGTGGTGTTGTTGCTGGCCCTGCTGCGCATCGTCAACTCGCCGTTCGGGCGGGTGCTGCAGGCCATACGCGAAAACGAGTTCCGCGCCGAGGCCCTGGGCTACCGCGTGGTGGTCTACCGCACGGTGTCCAGCGTGCTGTCGGCCCTGTTTGCCTGCCTGGCAGGCGCCATGCTGGCCGTCTGGCTGCGCTACAACGGACCCGAGACCTCGCTGTCGTTCGAAATCATGATGGACTGCCTGCTGATCGTGGTGATCGGCGGCATGGGAACGATTTACGG
>JAMNYN010000222.1 GCA_023622805.1 Pseudomonadota bacterium
AGTTCCCGGGGCCGTGCGCGGCTCGCCGGCCTACCGTCGCATCAGCCTGGCGCTGTTTCTCGCGGGCTTTGCGACTTTTTACCTGCGGTACTGCGTGCAGGCGCTGCTGCCGGCCGTCGTCGCCCACTTCGGCGTGACGCCCGCGGCCAGCGCCTTGTCGCTGTCGCTGAGCACGGGCTGCCTGGCGGTGTCCATCGTGCTGGCCGGGGCCTTGTCCGAAGGCTTGGGGCGGCGCGGCCTGATGTTCGTGTCCATGCTGCTGGCCGGTCTGTGCAATTTGTTCGCGGCGTTCGCGCCCAGCTGGGAGGCGCTGCTGGTGGCGCGGGCGCTGGAAGGCTTTTTGCTCGGCGGCGTGCCGGCCGTGGCCATGGCCTATCTTTCGGAAGAAATCGAGCCCCAGGGCCTGGGCTTTGCCATGGGTCTGTATGTCGGCGGCTCGGCGCTGGGCGGCATGTTGGGGCGCGTGGCCGTGAGCGTCATGTCCGAATACTGGGACTGGCATGTGGCGCTGGCCGCCCTGAGCCTGGTCAATGTGCTGGCGGCCCTGGGCTTTTACGCCTTGCTGCCGGCGTCGCGCAATTTCTCCCGCAAGGCCGGCTTGGGCGCCGCCTACCACCTGCAGGCCTGGGCCCGCCACCTGGCGCAGCCGGGCCTGTTGTGTCTGTTCCTGATCGGCTTCGGGCTGATGGGCGTGTTCGTCAGCATCTACAACTACGTCGGCTTTCTGCTCGGCGGCTCGCCCTATGCGCTCAGTCCGCTGCAGATCAGCCATGTGTTCTATGCCTACCTGTTCGGCGTGGTGGCTTCGCCGCTGGGCGGCGCGCTGGCCGATCGCCTGGGGCGCGGGCCGGTGTTGCTCGGTGGCGTGGCGCTGATGGCGCTGGGCCTGCTGATGACATTGTTGTCGGCGCTGGCCGCGATCATCTGCGGCATCGTGCTGCTGACCATAGGCTTTTTCATGGCCCATTCCGTGGCCAGCAGCTGGGTGGGCCGCCTGGCGAAGCAGGCCAAGGGCCATGCGTCGTCGCTGTACCTGCTGGGCTACTACCTGGGCTCCAGCCTGCTTGGCGCGGGCAGCGGCTGGTTCCTGCAGCGGACCGGCTGGTCGGGGCTGGTGGCCTGCATGCTGGCGCTGCTCGCCGGAGTGTGGGTGTTGGCGCTGCGGGTGAAAATGTTGCACCCCACGCTTGCTCGCTAGCGCGTAGCCGCTGCCCCTCCAGGAGGGGCGATCACTGGCTGGGGGGCCGCCGAGGTGCGGCCCGGCGCCAGTGAGGTTGCCCCCCACGCTGGCTCGCTAGTGCCCTGAACCTATCTAAGGGCCGCTGCCCCTGCTGGTCAATGCCATAGCCTTTTTTTGTACAATACGCGTTTTCCGAGGAGCGTTGCAGCGCAACCCCGCACCGATTCGGTGTCTGGCGGTGCGTGAGGCTCGGAACCCGCCTGTGGCCCTGCGGCCCCGGCGTTCGCAACGACGCTCGCCCACGTCGTCTGTGCGGTGAGTGCCTTCCCCCAGAGCGTGGTTTTTTCAGATATCCGAGACGGAGAAAACCATGAACGCAGCTGTTCCCATGTCCCCTGTTGAGTCGGCCATCGCCGACATTTCCCTGGCTAACTGGGGCCACAAGGAAATCCGCATCGCCGAGACCGAAATGCCCGGCCTGATGGCGATCCGCGAAGAATTCGCCGCCGCCCAGCCGCTCAAGGGTGCGCGCATCACCGGTTCGCTGCACATGACCATCCAGACGGCCGTGCTGATCGAGACGCTGCAGGCCCTGGGCGCGCAAGTGCGCTGGGCATCGTGCAACATCTTCTCGACGCAGGACCATGCAGCCGCGGCCATCGCCGACGGCGGCACGCCGGTGTTCGCGATCAAGGGCGAGTCGCTGGCCGACTACTGGGACTACACCCACCGCATCTTCGAATTCGGCCCCAAGGGCAGCGAAGGCGAAGGCCCGAACATGATCCTCGACGATGGCGGCGATGCCACCATGCTGATGCACCTGGGCCAGAAGGCCGAGAAGGACTTGTCCGTGCTGGCCAATCCCGGCAGCGAAGAGGAAGTCATCATGTTCGCCGCGATCAAGGCCAAGCTGGCGGTTGACGCTACCTGGTACACCCGCAAGTCGGCGCAGATCATCGGCGTGACCGAGGAAACCACCACCGGCGTGCACCGCCTCAATGAAATGTCGGCCAAGGGCACGCTGCTGTTCCGCGCCATCAACGTCAACGACTCGGTGACCAAGAGCAAGTTCGACAACCTGTACGGCTGCCGCGAATCGCTGGTCGACGGCATCAAGCGTGCCACCGACGTGATGATCGCCGGCAAGGTCGCCGTGGTCGCCGGTTACGGTGACGTGGGCAAGGGCTGCGCCCAGGCCCTGCGCGCTCTGAGTGCCCAGGTCTGGGTGACCGAAATCGATCCCATCAACGCCCTGCAGGCCGCGATGGAAGGCTACAAGGTCGTGACCATGGAGTGGGCCGCCGACAAGGCCGACATCTTCGTGACCACCACCGGCAACCGCGACATCATCCGCCACGAGCACATGCTGGCGATGAAGGACCAGGCCATCGTCTGCAACATCGGTCACTTCGACAACGAAATCGATGTCGCCTCGATCGAGCAGTACGAGTGGGAAGAAATCAAGCCCCAGGTCGACCACATCAAGTTCCCCGACGGCAAGAAGATCATCCTGCTGGCCAAGGGCCGCCTGGTGAACCTGGGTTGCGCCACCGGCCACCCCAGCTTCGTGATGAGCGCTTCGTTCGCCAACCAGACCATCGCCCAGATCGAGCTGTTCACCAAGCCCGACGCCTATGCAGTCGGCAAGGTCTACGTGCTGCCCAAGCTGCTGGACGAAAAGGTCGCTCGCCTGCACCTGAAGAAGGTCGGCGCTATGCTGACCGAGCTCACCGAAGGCCAGGCTGCCTATATCGGCGTCTCGACGCAAGGCCCTTACAAGCCCGACACATATCGCTACTAAAAAGCGGTAAGGCCATGCCGCGTGTCGGCATGGCCTCTGAAGATTTTTCCGCCCCGATGACGGGGCGGCTTTGCGGTCGGCCTATGCGCCGACGCTAGTGATTCCTTTTTTAAGACGGATTTTCCCCATGCGTGCCGATCAACTGCTTGTAGACAAGGGACTGGCCGCTTCGCGCGCGCAAGCCCAGCGCCTGATCGCCTCCGGCGTCGAGTGGCGTACCGCGGCCACCGGCCTGTGGCAGGCCATCAAGAAGAACAGCGAAGACCTCAGCGAAGATGCCGAGCTGCAGCTGCTCGATGTCTCCGCGGCGCGCTATGTGTCGCGCGGCGGCCTCAAGCTCGAAGGCGCGCTGGCTTCGTTCAAGGTCTCGGCCCAGGGCAAGTGGTGCCTGGACGTGGGCCAGTCCACGGGCGGCTTCACCGACTGTCTGCTGCAGCAGGGCGCAGAGCGCGTCGTGGGCGTGGACGTGGGCCATGACCAGCTGAACCTGACGCTGCGCGGCCACGAGAAAATCATCTGCCTGGAGCGCGTCAATGCGCGCACGCTGGATGTGGACACGCTGGTCGAAGCCGGTGCGTTCGACGACGCCCCTGACGATTCCCAGCAATTCGACCTGATCGTTGGCGACCTGTCCTTCATCTCGCAAACGCTGGTGTTGCCGGCAGTGGTGCCGTTCCTGGCGCCCGAAGGCGACCTGGTGATGTTGGTCAAGCCCCAGTTCGAACTCCAGCCCGAGCACATCGGCAAGGGCGGCATGGTGCGCGACCCGGCTTCGTACGCCGTGGTGGAAAAGCGCATCCGTGAATGCATGGCCGAACTGGGCCTGGAAGTGCGCGGCTGGATCAACAGCCCGATCGTCGGCGGCGACGGCAACCGTGAATTCTTTGTCCACGCGCGGAGGAGCGCATGAGCCAGGCGACGTCCTTTCCGATCAGCTTTGAGTTCTTCCCGCCCAAGACCCCTGAAGGCGCGGAAAAGCTGCGCGGCGTGCGCCGGCAACTGGCGCCCCGCCGGCCCGAGTTCTGCTCGGTGACCTATGGCGCGGGCGGCTCGACCCAGTCGGGCACGTTCCGCCTGGTGCAGGAGATCCAGGCCGAAGGCATGAGCGCGGCTTCGCACTTTTCGTGCGTTGGCGCGACGCAGGCCTCGGTGCGTGCCGAGCTGCGCGAGCTGCAGGGCATGGGCATTCAGCGCCTTGTGGCCTTGCGTGGCGATCTGCCCAGCGGCTATGGCCTGGGCGGCGAGTTCCAGTACGCCAGCGACCTGGTGGCTTTCATCCGCGCGGAGTTCGGCAAGGCTTTCCATATCGAAGTCGCGGCCTACCCCGAAATGCACCCCCAGGCGCGTTCGCCCCAGGCCGACATGCAGGCCTTTGCCGCCAAGGTCCAGGCCGGCGCCGACTCGGCCATCACCCAGTACTTCTACAACGCGGATGCCTATTTCCGCTTTGTCGACAGCGCCCGTGCGCTGGGCTTGGACATTCCTGTGGTGCCGGGCATCATGCCCATCACCAGTTCGACCCAGCTGCTGCGTTTTTCGGATGCCTGCGGCGCGGAAATTCCGCGCTGGATCCGTTTGCGCCTGCAAAGCTATGGCGATGACACTGCTTCCATCAAGGCTTTTGGCCTGGAAGTGGTGACCGATTTGTGCGAACGTCTGCGCAGCCAAGGCGTGCCCAGCCTGCACTTCTACACCATGAATCAGAGCGCTGCGGTGCTGGCTATCTGCGACAGCCTGGGCTTGTAACCATTGCGGTCATGGCGTTGCGGCGCTGCGGCGGCCTCCACGGGAAGACTGTATGGATGAACGCAACTCCAGCCGCCGACGGCTGAACCAATGGCTCGGCCTGGGTGCCTTGTCGCTGCTCGCGGCCTGCGCGCCCTTGCCCGTCACGCAGCCGGTCGATGGCGCGCCGCAATGCTTCGTGAGTGGCGGGGAGGTAGATGCCATGCCCCAGCCCTGTCCGGTGGAAACCGCGCCGGCCAAGCCGCGCAAGCCGGCGCGCGCGCCCAAGCCGGCCGCGGCGCCCGCGGCCGAATCCGAGCCACAGGCACCGGCCGATCCGTCCACCTCTTCGACCTATGAGCTGTCGCCACCGCGCGAAAGCGACCAGCGGGGCCTGGCGTCCTGGTATGGGCCGCAGTTCCATGGCCGGCGCACGGCCAGCGGCGAGCGTTTCGACAGCAAGGAGCTGACGGCCGCGCACCGCACACTGGCATTCGGCACGCGCGTCTGCGTGCGCAGCAGCATCACCGGCAAGGCCGTGGTGGTGCGCATCAATGACCGGGGACCGTTTTCGGGCGGACGGGTGATCGACCTGAGCCAGGGCGCGGCCGAAGCGCTGGGCATGATTGGCCTGGGCATCAAGCCGGTGGAGCTGTGGCAGCTCGACGATGACGAGCAGGAGTGCCCGGAAGCTTTCGACGACCTTGGCGGTGCCAGCGCGGGCGCGGGCGGCAGGCGTTCAGCCCAAGGCAAGAGAACCATTCGCAAGCCGGCGCCGGCGCGCAAACCCATCAACTCGATCAAGGCGCCGACGAAGCCGCGCAAGCGCTGAAGAACCTGGGGGCCACGAAAAATGACCCCCACGCGCCCCCGAGGTGGCGTGGGGCGGCGATGAAAAAAGCCAGGCGCAGGCCTGGCTTTTTGCTGGGGCGCTGAACGT
>JAMNYN010000066.1 GCA_023622805.1 Pseudomonadota bacterium
TGGGCCCGGCCACGCTGGAGACCGACAAGCTGATGCGCGCGCTGGACATCCGCGGCGCGGCCCAGCGCCAGTACGCCGGCCTGCCGCCGCAGGCGCGCGAAGCCTTGCAGGCCTATAGCAGCGGTATCGCGGCGTTTTATGCGCATCGCTCCCAGGCGCTGACGCCGGAATTCACGCTGCTGGGCGTGACGCCGGGCCGTGAAGGCGGGCAGGACGGCGCGCCCTGGTCGGCCTCGGACAGCGTGGGCTGGGCGCTGATGATGGCGCTGGACCTGGGCGGCAACTGGGGCAACGAGTTCGCGCGCCTGTCGCTGCTGCGCGGCATCACTACCGAGCGCCTGTGGCAGCTGATGCCGGCCTACCCTGGCGAGCAGCCGGCCACGGCCACCGATCTGGCGGCGCTGTACCGCGGGCTGGGCGTCTATGCGCAGGATGATGAGGTCCCGGTCCCGGCCGCGCAGGCGCCTGTACAGGGTGGTCAGCGGCTGGCCGCCCTGGTAGACCAGGCGCGCACCGACTGGGCCCAGGCCCTGGCCCAGGAGGCGGGCAGCAATGACGGCAAGGGCAGCAACAACTGGGTCGTGGCCGGGCGGCGCAGCACCAGCGGCAAGCCGCTGCTGGCCAACGACCCGCACCTGGGGCTGAGTGCGCCGGCGATCTGGTACTACGCGCATCTGCAGGCGCCGGGCATCCGGGCGCCGGGCACCCGGGCGCCGGCGGGACAGGCCGCGGACGGCAAGGCGCCGGGCGCCATCGATGCCATAGGCGCGACCCTGCCCGGTCTGCCGTTCGTGGTGCTGGGCCGTACGGCGCGCGTGGCCTGGGGCTTTACCAATACCAGCCCCGACGTGCAAGACCTGTATCTGGAGCAAATCAATCCGCAGGATGCCACGCAGTACCGTACGCCGGACGGCTGGGCGCCGTTTGCGATGCGCGAGGAAGTCATTCGCGTCAAAGGCCAGGCGGACCGGCATCTGCGCCTGCGCGCCACGCGCCACGGCCCGGTGCTCAGCGACGCCCAGGCCAGCCATGGCCAGCTGCTGGACCTGCGCAAATACGTGCTGGCGCTGCGCTGGAGCGCGCTCGATGCCGACAACCAGACGGTCTTGGCCGGGCTGCTGGCCAACCAGGCGCAGACCCTGCCCGACATGCTGCAGGCCTTCAGCCATTACCACTCGCCCATGCAAAGCATTGTGGTGGCCGATGTGGATGGAAACATCGGCTTCAAGGCCGCGGGCCGGGTGCCGCTGCGGGGCGCCGACAACGACTTGCGCGGCGTGGCGCCGGCTCCGGGTTGGCTGGCGCGCTACGACTGGCAGGGCTGGCTGCCCTATGCGCAGACGCCGCAGGATGACGGCCGGGACCGCGGCTGGATTGCCACCGCCAACCAGCGCGTGACGGCACCGGGCTATGCGCACTTTCTGACCCAGGACTGGATCTTGCCGTATCGCTACGAGCGCATTGCGCAACTGCTGGAGGCCCGGCCGCTGCACGATATGGACAGCATGGCCGCCATCCAGAGCGATGTGACGTCGCTGGCCACGCTGCGTCTGCTGCCCGTGCTGCGCACCGCCGCGCAGCAGACGCCGCACCCGCAAGCGGCGCAGGTGCGGCAGTTGCTGCGGGACTTTGACGGCCGCATGGATGCGCAGCAGCCGGCGCCGCTGATTTTTGCCGCCTGGGCCGATGAGCTGGCGCGCGCGGTGATCCTGCCGCGCATAGGCGAGCAGCGCTTTGCCGCGACCTATGGCAAGCGCGACTTTCGCGCCGCCGTCGAAGGCATTCTGGCGCGCAATGACGCCTGGTGGTGCGCGCCCCTGGACTGCGCGCAGCAGTCAGCGCAAGCCCTGGCGCGCGCGCTCGATCGCCTGCAGGCGGCCTATGGCGCCCAGCCCGCTCGCTGGCGCTGGGGCCAGGCCCACCCCGCGGTGAGCAGCCATCGGCCGTTCGGCAACGTGGCCGCGCTGGCCCGGTTTTTCGATGTGCGCGTGCCTTCGTCCGGAGACGGCTATACGGTCAACGTGGGCCAGTACAACGCGGGCGACGTCAAGGGCGGGGCCTTCGCGAGCCGGCATGCACCGTCGATGCGCGGGCTGTACGACCTGGCCGATCTGGAGAACTCGCGCTTCATCTACCAGACCGGGCAAAGCGGCAATGTGTTTTCCCCGCGCTATGCCGACATGCGCCAGGCCTGGGCCGCGGGCCAGTACCGGCCTTTGCAGCGCGCGCCGGCGCGCTGGCAGCATCAGCTGGTGCTGGAGCCCGCGCCTTGAGACGTCAGGGAGCCAGCCATGCATTCGCCTGCTGGATGCTTTCCTGGCGGTCATCGCCGGCCAGGGATTGAAGGCGCAGCCGGGCCAGCAGGTAGCGGTAGCGGGCCTGGGCCTTGGGTCATTACGGCGCAAGCCATGCGTTGACCTGCTGAATGGTGCTCTGGCGGTCATCGCCGGCCAGGGATTGCAGGCGCAGCTGGGCCAGCAGGTAGCGGTAGCGGGACTGTGCCAGGTCGCGCAAGGCCGTGGTTTTTTGCTGTTCGGCCTGGAGCACGTCCAGGGTGGTGCGGCTGCCGGCCTGGAGCGATTTCTGGTTGGACAGCAGCGCCTGCTGCGCCGAGCGCACGGCTTGCTCCAGGGCGCGGATGCGCAGCACGCCTTCGGCCATGGAGCGAAACTCCTGGTGCACCCGCACGCCCAGTTCGCGCCGCGCGCTTTCCAGGGCCTCGCCTGCCCGCTCCTGCGCGGCCAGGGCCTGGCGCACCTGGGAATTCACCGCGCCACCGGAGTACAGGGGAACGTTCAGTTGCAGGCCCAGGGTCTTTTGCGCGTAGCGCGTGTTCACGCTGGTGACGTTGTCGCTGTTGCTGCGCGACACGCTCGCCACCGCATCCAGGGTGGGATGGTGTCCGGCCTCGGCCTTGCTCACTTCCAGGCGCGCGGCTTCGCCTTGGGCGCGCAGTGCCTGCAGTTCGGGGCTGGCGTTCTCGGCCCGCGCAATCCAGTCGTCCATGCGGGGCTGCGGGGGCTGGGGCGCAAAGCGCGCCACGTCCAGCGGGGCCAGGCTTGCGGCGCTCAGGCCCGTGAGCACTTCCAGACGGCGCTCGGTGAATTCCACCTGCTGCTGCACTTCCAGTTCCTGGGCCAGGGTCAGGTCCAGCCGGGCCTGGGCTTCGTCGATGTCGGTGCGGGTGCCGGCGCCGGCCGCGAAGCTTTTGCGCGCGGCGTCGAGCAGCGACAGGTGACTGGCTTTCTGGGCCTGCAGCAGCGCCACCTGGTCGCGCGCCAGCAAGGCGTCGAAGTAGGCTTCGCCCACGCGCACGACCAGCGCCTGTTCGTCGCGTTCGAGCAGGGCATTGGCGTCCTCGACCTGGGCCTGGGCCTGTCGGACCTGGGCGCCGAGGGCGGGCCGGTACAGGGGCAGGCGCAGGTTCAGGCTTTGGTTGTCGCTGTAATAGTCGTTGTTCAAGCGCCGGGAACGGTCCGTGGAGCCGGCGGTGGTGCTGGTCAGGTCGTTGTAGTTGCGCGCAGCGCTCAGGCTGATCTGCGGCAGGCGTTGCGCGCGAGCCTGGGGCAGGCGCTCGCGTGCGGCGTCCGTGCCCGCGCGGGCGGCCCGGATGGTGGCGTCGTGGGTGAACGCGGCGTCATAGGCCTGGCGCAGGTCCAGGGCCCAGGCGGGCGCGGCGATGACCAGCAGGGCGAGAGCTCGCAGACAAAGGGCATGCGGGCGCCACAGGGCGGGAATCAAACGGGGCACGGCATCACTCCTCGGTCATGGATGCAGCGATCCGCTTGGTCAATGGGTGCAGCAGGTAGGTCAGCAGCGAACGTTCGCCCGTCTTGAACACCACTTCGACCGGCATGCCCGGTTGCAGCTGGCGCTTGCCCAGGCGCTGCAGGCCTTCGGGCGTGACTTCCACGCGTGCCAGGTAATGGCTGACCTGGGTCAGCGGATCGGCCAGCAGGTCGGACGATATCGACTGCACCTTGCCCTGCACCACCAATTGGGGCGAATGGGCAAACGACGAAAAGCGCACATCCACGGGCAGGCCCTGCCGCACGCGATCGATCAGGTGGGGCGCGACCTGGGCTTCGAGCAGCAGGGGCGCGTTGCCCGGCACGACGTCCATGAGCTTTTGACCGGGCTGTATCACCCCGCCGACGGTTTGCGCCAGCAGGCCCACCACCTGGCCGTCCGCGGGCGAGCGGATTTCCAGGCGGCCCAGCTCTTCGGTCACGGCCGTGAACTTTTCGCGCTCGGCGAGCACGTCGCGCTCCACTTCCGCCAGCTGGGTTTGCACTTCCTGGCGCTGTTGCTGCATGCGCGACAGCGCGCGCTGGCGCAGTTCGGTAATGCTGCGGTGGGCGCGTATGGTGTTGCCTTGCAGGTCGGCGATGGCGGTGGCCTGGTCGGCGATCATGCGTTCGAGTTCGTGCTGCTTGTTGCGCGGCGCATAGCCTTCGCTGACCAGTCCGCGCAGTTGCTGCAGCTCCTCGAGCAGCGAAGCGCGTTGGCCTTGGCGGCTTTGCAGCATGGCGCCATAGGCCTGCAGCATGCCTTGCTGGCCCTGGATGCTTTCCTCTATGGATTGCAGATCCGCGCGCAGCAGGTGGCGGCGCGTCAGGATCAGCTGCTCCTGGGTTTGTATCTGCTGGTGGATCAGCTGATCGGATGCGGCCGCCTGCAAGTCGCTGTGCACGGCCATGTCGGGTGCGCCCGATTGCTCGGCCATCAAGCGCCCCTGCATGGCGCGCAGGCCCAGATAGCGCTGACGCACGGTTTCATAGTTGGCCTGGGCCATCGCAGCGTCCAGCCGCATCAGCAACTGGCCTTGGCGGACCTTGTCGCCTTCGCGCACCAGCACTTCCTGGATGATGCCGCCGGACAGGTGCTGTACGGTCTTGCGCTTGGTGTCTATGGCCACCGCTCCCTGGCTGGGCACGCCTTCGTCCAGCGGCGCCAGGGCGGCCCACAGCAGAAAACCACCAAAGCCCAGGCCCAGGGCCCACAGGCCAATGCGCCCGGCCCGGCCTCCTTCGTCGCGGTGGGCTGGAGTGCTGGGGCTGGCGGCGCGTGCAACGCCAGCCGGGGAGGACATTTCAGGTCGTAAGGTGAGTGCCATGGTATTTCTCGTTCAGTCAATTCAGTCAGTGGGGGGGACGCCTGTGCCTCAGGCAGTCAGGGGCCGCGGGCCGCTGGGTGCCGGGCGCAGCGCCGCCAGCACGGCGTCGCGTTCGCCTTCGTGCTCGATGGCGCCTTGTCGCAGCGCGACCAGACGGTCGGCGACGGCCAGGATGCCGGGCCGGTGGGTGACCAGCACCACGGTGCTGCCGCCGGCCTTGAGATCGCGCACGGCCTGCACCAGCGCGGCTTCGCCGGTGTCGTCCAGGTTGGCGTTGGGCTCGTCCAGCACCACCAGCCGGGGCTGGCCGTAGACCGCCCGCGCCAGGGCGATGCGCTGGCGCTGGCCGCCCGACAGCAGCCCCCCGGCCTCGCCTATGGGCGTGTCATAGCCCTTGGGGAAACGCAAAATCATTTCGTGCAGGCCGGTGCTGCGGGTCGCGGCAATGACTTTCTTGGCGTCCATGGCGCCGAAGCGGGCGATGTTCTCGGCGATTGTTCCGTCGAACAGCTCGATGT
>JAMNYN010000736.1 GCA_023622805.1 Pseudomonadota bacterium
CTGGTGGGTCTTGGTGCCCAGCACCAGGGCAGGCGTCTTGCCGCCCTTGCCGTCGGGCAGATCGACCAGCGCCGGCGGCGTGCCGTTGTCATAGTCCCAGGTGTCCTTGTGCAGGGTCTGGAAGTGCCAGGCTTCGCGGCCGGTCGCGACGTTCAGTGCCAGCACGGTGGTCGCGTACTTGTTGGTCGCTTCGCTGCGGTGGCCGCCCCAGAAGTCGGGCGTGCCGTTGCCTATGGGCAGGTAGACCATGTTCAGCTGGGCGTCATAGGCGCCGCTGGACCAGTAGTTGGGCGTGCCCTTGGTGTAGGTCTGGCCGGCCCCGGGCAGCTTGGTGATGTCGGCGTTGCCCAGGTCCCAGGCCCATTCGAGTGCGCCGGTCTTGAGGCTGTAGGCGCGGATCACGCCCGAAGGCTGCTCGGTCTGCTTGCCGTCCCAGACCCAGCCGCCGATGACCACGCGGTCGCCGGCCACCAGGGGTTGCGACGTGGGCATGTAGTAAAAGCCCTTGTACTCGCCCAGGCCCGTCGACAGGTCGGTCGAGCCCTTGTCGCCGAAGCTGGTGCACTGCGCGCCGGTGTGGGCATCGAGCGCGTACAGGCGGGCGTTCTTGGCGGAGGTGATGATGCGGGCATTGCACTGGCCGTCCGCCGACTTCATTTCCGCGGGCACTTCGTAGTACGCCACGCCGCGGCAGCGGTTCCAGGCCTTGGTTTCGCCGGCTTGCGGGTCGAAAGTCCACTTTTCCTCACCCGTTTCCGCGTTCAGGGCAATCACCTTGTTCTGCGGAGTGCACAGGTAGACCGAGTTGCCAATCTGAATGGGCGTGTTCTGGTCTTCGTCAGCGCCGGTCGTGGCGGCACCCGTGCGGTAGGTCCAGGCCACTTGCAGCTGCTTGACGTTGTCCTTGTTGATCTGGTCGAAGGGCGCAAAGCGCGCGCTGTTGGCGTCGCGGCCGTAATGCGTCCAGCGGTTGTCCGTGCTGTTGGCGTCGGTCACCGCCGGCACGGCGTTGAGGATCTCGGTGGCTTTTTGCGCCGAGTTCTCGATCACGCCGTGGGGCTGGAATATCGCGATGCCGCCGGCGATGATGGCCGCGATCTGCAGGCCCGCCACGGGCAGCGCCCATTTGGTCTGGGTGTTGATGGCGCGGGCGGCGAAGGCCGCGATCACACCCAGCACCACCAGCGGCGCCAGGCGGGGCATCAGGCCCCAGAAGCTGAGGCCGACTTCGCTCAGTGCCCAGACGATGGTGGCCAGCAGCACCGCGAAATACAGGGGCGCTGCCAGGGTGGCGCGCTTGAAGAACAACAGACCCGAGATGGCCAGGGCCAGTCCGGCAACCAGGTAGTACCAGGAGCCGTCGAGACTGGCGAGCTGTATGCCCCCGGCCAGCAAGACCAGGCCGACGAGGGCAATCACCACGCCGAAGGCCGGTGGGAGCCATGTGCACTTGCCAGGTACTGTTATTTTTTGTTTCATTTGAATATAGTGGTTAACAAGTATCAGCCATTGTAGGAAGCCCGCGTCAATAGTACAGACCCTTTGTTTTTTGCTGAGGGTTGTCTTATATAAGACACAAGACTATTTAACGGCATAACCCGCGCATCGGCTGCTGGAGTAGATGCAAGTGTTTGTTTATGTTGATGATTCTCATTCCGAAATCTATGCTGAGGCCATTGAGCGGACTGTGCAAGCGAGAGATTCCTGCAAGAGAGACGTGGTCTATTGCCTGCGCTGTGGGGCGGGGCTGTCACAGGCATGCCCTGGTTCGCCGGTTCTGGCGGTGATGTCGGCCGCTGCCCGGCGAATGCGAAGGGCAGAGGGATCCTCGGCGCAGTGGCGGCATTCAAGGCCCCAGGTTCTGGCGGCCGTTCATGCCGGGCTCGTCGCCGGCTTGTGCACAGGCGAAAAAAATGGCCCGCACCTTGCGATGCGGGCCGGTCTCCTCCGCCCCGGTACATGCCGGGGGGGCTCCTCTGTTGTCTGTTGATTCCCTGCGGCCGGCATGGGCCGGGCGGGTCCGCCGGTCAGGAATGAGTGCCATTGTAGGAAGTCGGAGCACTTGCTGCAGCACTTTTCTTTTTGATAAATGACGTCTTATATAAGACACAAGACTTTGTCACGTATGCGACCCGCAGGAATGCGGGTGGAGGCACTGCAAGTGATTGTTTATATAGATAATTTTTGTGTTTCAGTAAATGCTGAAACGCTTGAATTGATGCTCTGGGGTTATATGCCTGAGAGCTACCTGGGGTCAATGGCGTGTAAAAAACGGGTATTCCAGGCGGGCACGAGGCCGCTCTTGCGCACCGGGCGCCTGTCGCCCGCAGATGTCTTTTGCCTGGCGTGTGGCAGCGGTTGATGTGCTTGTGCCGACCCATGGGTGCTGGCAGCGCCGCGCGGCAGCGTCTTACAGAATGAGTGATAGTCTATGGCTATTATTTGTCATTCTTGTTAGTTTTGAATTGATTCATCGGCGCTGGCAAAAAGGCCTGCGTTTGTGGGTGGCTGCCGCCGGCGGTGCGCATGCCGCCGGGCTGGGACGAACCCCGCTGCCATCCCGTTGAATGTTCAATTCAAGAGACACGGAGCCAAATCACCATGCCCGCACACCCGCATTCGACCGCCGACTTCCTTCCCGCCTCCCGGGGAGGCGAGGCAAGTTCCCGTGCGCTCAAGCCGCAGCGCACTGCCGCCCAGCCAACCCATGCCAGCCTTTCGGCGGCGCTGTGGGAGATGATTCTTCATGAGCCCCGTGCGGCGGCGCAGGCAGCGCAACGCGGCACGGGCCAGCAGGCTTGGACGGAATTCCCGCGCATCAGCGTCCTGCCCGCGCAGCCGACGACAGCCAAACCTCGCGAGGCCGCGGACCGCGATGCCGTGTGGCGACCCCGCGCCGGGACGTGAGATTGCCAGTCGCGCAGCCTGGTCGCTGCCGACGGCGTGATGGAGCGCGCAGCGGCGCTGCTGTCAGTGCCCGGCCGTGGAGGAAAATAGCTGGATCACCAGCACGCCGGCCAGGATCAGTCCCATGCCTATGAGGGCTGCGGCATCCAGGGCCTGGCCCTGCCAGAACCAGGCGATGGCCGAGACCAGCACGATGCCCGCGCCCGACCAGATGGCATAGGCCACGCCCGTGGGCACGGTGCGCAGCGTCAGCGACAGGAAGAAAAAGGCCAGGGCGTAACCAACGGCCGTGATCACCGACGGCCACAGCCGGGTAAAGCCCTCTGCGCTCTTGAGAAACGAAGTGGCAATCACTTCGCAGACGATGGCGATGGCCAGGTACAGATAGCTGATGGACATGGGCAAGCTCTTTCAGAGCGCGGGGAAGTCGCCCGTGCCTTCGGGCCAGGGCGTGAGCACTTCGAAGCCGGTTTCGGTCACACAGACCATGTGCTCCCACTGGGCCGACAGAGACTTGTCGTTGGTGATCACTGTCCAGCCGTCGCTGAGCTCGCGCGTGGCGGCCTTGCCGGCGTTGAGCATGGGCTCGATGGTGAAGATCATTCCCGGCTCGAGCTTGAGGCCCTGGCCGGGCTGGCCGTAGTTCAGCACTTCGGGCGCATCGTGGTAGGTCATGCCTATGCCGTGACCGCAGTATTCCTGCACCACGGTGAAGCGCTCGCGCTTGGCCACGCTTTCGATCGCATGGCCTACGTCGCCCAGCGTGGCACCGGGACGCACGGCGTGGATACCGGCGCGCATGGCCTCATAGGCGGTGCGCACCAGGCGCCTGGCCTGGGCGCGCGGCTCGCCGACGCAGTACATGCGGCTGGTATCGCCAAACCAGCCGTCCTTGATCAGCGCCACGTCGATGTTGACGATGTCTCCGTCCTTGAGGATGTCCCGGTCCGACGGAATGCCGTGGCAGACCACATGGTTGATCGAGGCGCAGACGGTCTTGGTGAAGCCGTGGTAACCGATGTTGGCCGGAATGCAGCCGAGTTCGTTGACGATGTAGTCGTGGCAGATCTTGTCGAGGTCATTGGTGCTGACGCCGGCACGCACATGGGGCGTGAGCATGTGCAGAACCTTGGCCGCGAGGTGGCCGGCCTGGCGCGACTGGGCAATGTCCGACAGCGTGTGGATGGGGGTCTGGCGCCTCATTGCGACACTCCCGTGCTCGGGCGGCGTGCGCCGCCTTCAGCGGCGGCTTGCAGCGCGAAACCTGCGGGCCCGGTCTGCTGGATCAGCAACTGGCAGATGTCCGAATAAGTCAGCTGGGGCTGGAGTTCGGCCATCATGCCGACCCGCATCCAGTGCTCGGCCTGGGCGTTGATGGAACGGCTCAAGGCCGTGCTGGCGGTACGCACGCTGTCATGCAGTGCGTCTGATATTTTGACAATTCCCATGGCGGCATTATACGTTTCATTACGTTTCGTATATTGCTAGCCCATCCATTGCGGTTTCCCGCGGTGATCACAGCAACCATTCGATGGGCAGCCAGCCCAGCAAACGCAGCCAGCCACGCTCCAGCCAATGCGTGCCCGGTTCCTGGTGGAAGACCGCTGGCGGCTGGCCCACGCCGCTGCGCCATTCGAGCCGGCCCTGGTCATCGAGCAGCACGCGGTAGCTGTTCAGGGGAATCTGCTGCGCGAACGCTTCGGACACCTGCTGCGCCAGCGGCGGGCTCTCGATCACGAAGCCCAGCTCGGTGTTGAGCAGGGCCGAGCGCGGGTCGAAGTTGAAGGAGCCGACGAAGATGCGCTGCCCGTCGACGGCAAAAGTCTTGGCATGCAGACTGGAGCCCGAGCTGCCCAAGGGGCTCAGCGAGTGTTCAGTTCCGGCAGCGCCGCGCAGTTCATACAGCACTACGCCATGCTCGAGCAGCGCGCGGCGCCATTTGGCATAGCCGGCGTGCACCACGGCCACATCGGTGGCTTCGAGCGCATTGGTCAGCACGCGCACCGTGACGCCGCGCGCGCGCAGCTGCGCAAAGGCGGCGACGCCGGCTTCGGTGGGCACGAAATAGGGCGAGACCAGGTCCACGGACTGCGTGGGCTGGCCTATGACCTGGGCCAGCTGGGCCATCAGCAGCCCTTCGCGACTGGCCTGGCGCAGACCCTTGGCCGGGTCGTCGCTGACCATGCGCACGGGCGACCATTCCAGCGGCAAGCGGGCTTGCAGCAGTTGCTGCACGAACGGGGACTGGGCCACGGCCTGCTGGTAGCGCTGAGCGGCCAGTGACGCGGTGGCCTGCGCGAGTTCGATCTGCAGGCGCTGGTTGACGGCCGGGCTGTTGGCGGGCAGAAGCGCGTCCACGGGGTAGGCCGAATCGCTGGCCCAGTAGTGGTCGAAATCCTGCGAGACCTGGGGCACGATGGCGCCCACGGCCAGCACGTCGAGGTCGGCGAACAGCACGCCGTCGGTGGCGCCGAAGTATTCATCGCCGATGTTGCGGCCCCCGACTACCGTGGCCTGGTTGTCGGCCGTCAGCGACTTGTTGTGCATGCGCCGGTTGGCGCGTGCGAAGTCGGTGACATAGCCCAGGGCCTTGGGGCGGCGCAGAACCATGGGGTTGAACAGGCGCACTTCGATCAGCGGGTGCTGGTCCAGGCGCCACCACTGCGCATCCAACCCCGAAGTGCCTACGTCATCGAGCAGCAGGCGCACGCGCACGCCCCGGTCGGCCGCGGCCTGCAGCTCCTGGATCAGCAGGTCGCCCGTGGTGTCGCCGCGCCAGATGTAGTACTGCACGTCGAGCGTACGCTGCGCGGCGCGCATCAACAGCGCGCGCGTGGCAAAGGCGGCCAGCGGATCGGGCAGGGCATGGATGCCGCTCAGACCGGGATGGGCCGCGACCTGCGGCGCCAGGGCCTGGCCCATGCGGGTCTGCTGCGCCTCGGCGACCGGCAAGGCAGCGCTGACCGTGCGATCGGCCAGGGGCGGCAGGGTGCAGGCGGTCAGCAGGCTGCAGGTGAGCAGCGCCAGGAGGCGGGAAAAGAAAGTTGGCACGTTTCAGTGATCCGTTCTTAGAAACTGGCGTGACCCAGGCCAGGGGCAGCGAGCAAGCGCCGCCGCGCAGCGAGGCTGCCGCCCCCCTCCACCGCAGGTTGAGAGGGGGGAGACGCGTAAGCGGATCAGGGGGTGCTTCATCTAATCCCCCGCAACCAGGCCTTCGCGCCGGGCATCGGAGCCTCCAAACCACAGCGGCGTGCCGTGCGCGCTGCCGCGCATGATCATCTGCAGGCCGCTGGTCATTTCCCTTTCCTGCACGTCGCCGCCACGCGCTTTGAGGGCCTGCACGGTCGCGGCCGGGAAGCGCTGCTGCTCCAGCAGCAGGGGGCCGCCGGTGTTGGCGAAATTGGGCAGGTCTATGGCCTGCTGGGGCATCAGCCCCCAGCGCAGCACGCCGTACAGCGCCTTGGCCGTGTAGTGAATGATGTGGGCGCCGCCGGGGCTGCCGGTCGCGGCCAGCAGCTGGCCCGTGGCCTGGTCGAACACCAGCGTCGGCGACATGGAGGAGCGCGGGCGCTTGCCGGGCTGTACGCGGTTGGCCACGGGCTGGCCGGCGGCGTTGCGTGGCAGGAAGCTGAAGTCGGTGAGCTGGTTGTTGAGCAGAAAACCGCCGGGCCGCGCCAGGCCGGGCCGCGTTAGGCCGGGCCGCGCCAGGTCGCTGCCGGCGCTGGTGTTGACCATCAGCCGCGAACCGAACTGGGCTTCTATGGTGGTGGTCAAGGCCAGGGCATTGCCCCGGGCGTCGACGATGCTGATGTGGCTGGTGCCGTATTCGGGCTGCTGCGGCATGGGGGCGTACGACGCGCGCGCGGGGCGGGCGGCCGGCTGGCCGGCCGGTGCCGAGGCCATGCTGTGCGGGCCTATCAGCCGGGCGCGCTGGGCCAGGTAGGCGGGATCGAGCAGGCTGAGCCAGTGGCCCGCCGGTGGCTGGACGAAATCCGGGTCGGCCAGGTACAGCGCCCGGTCGGCATAGGCCAGCCGCGAGGCTTCGCTGTAGTAATGCAGCCATTCGGCGCTGGGCAGGCCGTCGCCGTCCAGCGGCAAGGCATGGGCCGGCGTGTGCCGCAGCATGCCCAGGATCTGGCCGATGGCAATGGCGCCCGAGCCCGGCGGCGGAAAGCCGCACAGGCGCACGCTGTAGGGGCTGGCCTGCGTGCCTATCTGCTGTTCATGGCACAGCGCGCTGCGCTGGCGCGGCTGGTAGGCGGCCAGGTCGGCCAGCGACAGCGTGCCCGGGGCCGTGGGGTGGGTTTGCACGGCGCGGACGATGGCCTGGGCCGTGGGGCCTTCGTGCAGGGCGCGCGCACCTTGGGCGGCGATGTCGCGCAGCACATGGGCCAGTTCGGGGTTCTTCAGCAGATGGCCTACCGGCCAGGGTTGGCCCTGGGCGTCGTAGAAGTAGGCGCGTGCCACGGGGTCGCGCGCCAGCAGCGGGTCCTTGCCCAGCAAAGTGTGCAGGCGCGGGCTGACCGCGAAGCCGCGCTCGGCCAGGTCGATCGCGGGCTGGAACAGCTGGGACCAGGGCAGGCGGCCGTGTTCGCGGTGGGCCTGCTCGAGCATGCGTACCGCGCCCGGCACGCCGACCGAACGGCCGCTGGCCGCGGCTGCGTTGAAGGGCAGGGCTTGGCCGTCGGCCTGGAGAAAGAGTTTTTCGGTGGCGCCCGCGGGCGCTGTCTCGCGGCCGTCGTAGGCCTGGACCCGCGAGCCCTGGGCGTGCAGCAAGAACGCGCCGCCGCCTATGCCGCTCGACTGGGGCTCGACCAGGGTCAGCACCATTTGCACGGCAATCGCCGCATCCACGGCCGAGCCGCCCGCGCGCAGCATGCGCACGCCGGCCTCGGTGGCCAGCGGATGGCCGGAGGCGACCGCAAAGTCGCGCATGGCCGAGCCCGTTTGCTCGCTCAGGCCCGAGGCGGCCTCGGGCTCGGTGGCGGCCAGGGTGGAGTCCGCAAGGCTGTCGGGCGGATTTTCGGGGGGAAGGTGGCCGCAGGCAGTCAGTGCCGCGGCCATGGCGGCGCTTGCCGCAAGTGCCGCGCGCCGCCAAAAGATCCAATGCTGGGGCTTGGGCGCGCACGGCGGCATGGCATTACCTCATGGCAAAAGTTTGACGAACAGCTGAATCATCGCAGCATTCACGATGTCGATGAAGAACGCCCCCACCATGGGCACGATCAGGAACGACTTGTGCGAAGGACCATACTGGTTGGTGATGGCCTGCATGTTGGCGATGGCCGTGGGCGTGGCGCCCATGCCGAAGCCGCAGTGGCCGGCGGACAGCACGGCGGCATCGTAGTTTTTCCCCATCACGCGGAAGGTCACCAGGCTGGCGAACAAGGCCATGGTCAAGGTCTGTGCCAGCAGGATGACCATCAGCGGCGCGGCCAGGCCGCTGAGCTCCCACAGCTTGAGCGACAGCAGGGCGATGGCCAGGTAGACCGACAGGCCGACATTGCCGAACAGGTCGATGGCGCGGTCGAAGACCTGGAAGTTGAACAGATAGTTGAGCGTATTGCGCAGCACCACGCCGCCGCCCAGCGCCCAGACAAAAGTCGGCAGCTGGAAGAAGGTTCCCTTGGAAAACGCGGTCATGAATTCGGCAAAGCCCAGGCAGGCCGCGAACAGGGCCAGCGTTTCGATGGCCGCCTCGGTGGTGATCAGCCGTACTTTTTGCGGGTTCTCGAAGTTCGCGTCGTCAGGCGCGGAGGCCGTCGCCTCGGCTGCGGCGGGGTTCGTCAGGCGGTAGCGCGTGATCAGTCCCTTGGCCAGCGGGCCGCCGATCAGGCCGCCGATGACCAGGCCGAAGGTGGCGCAGGCAATGCCCAAGGTGATCGCGCCTTGCACGCCGTGTTCGTTTTCCAGCACCAGTCCCCAGGCGCCGGCCGTACCGTGGCCGCCGAGCAGGGTGATGGAGCCGGCGATCAGGCCGATCAGCGGATCCAGTCCCATGGCCGAGGCCAGGCCTATGCCCACGGCGTTCTGCACCAGGATGAAGATGGTAATGACGCACAGGAACAGCACCAGGCCGGCTCCGCCTTCGCGCAGTTTGGCGAAGTTGGCGCTCAGACCGATGGATGCGAAGAAGATCAGCATGAAGCCGGTCTGCAAGTCGCTGTTGAACGTGAAGGAATAGCCGGTGAACTCGTGGATGCTGAAAATCACCGCCGCCGCAACCAGGCCGCCGGCCACGGGTTCGGGGATGTTGAAGTCGCGCAGAAAACGGATCTTGTGGACCAGGTATTTGCCGACCAGCAGCACCAGGGCTGCGCAGATGAGGGTGTAGTAAGTACTGAAATTCAGTTGCATGCGGCGTCCGAAGGCGAGACGAATGAAAAGCGCGGCTGACGGCCTGTCGGTTGTCAGCGGCTGGGGCTGAGCTCGGTCAGGCGCGGGTTGAGCGCACGCTACTAGGGGGTCCTCTGTGCCTTGCGGCCGGGGGCGGCAGAAGCGAAGGCGCAGGTGTTGTCTGAACAGGCCGGTATCGGGCCCGCACCAGGCCCAGGGATGGGCGCTGGCGCAAATGCTTGGACGAGGGGGCCACCCGACGAGGGGTGTGGACGGCGCGCAGTGTAGCACTCACTTTGTAGGAGATCGCGCTATAAGGCCCTGGACGTTTCAGGGCTGGAGGCTGCCGCCTGCGCTGGCGGCTTCTCTGTCATCGCTGGCGCGCCCCAGCAAGGGGGCAGCGAGCAAGGGCCGTCGCGCAGCGAGGCTGCCGCCCCTGGCCGGGCGCCCCTGGCCGGGTGCCCCTGGCCGGGTGCCCCTGGCCGGGCGCCCCCCTCCACGGCAGGATGAGAGGGGGAGCCGGGGCGGCCCATGCCGGGGCGGCCCATGCCGCGTCAGCGGCTCAGGGGGGGGGGCTTATCTCGTCAGTACTAGTTTGCCCATGACCGCGCGCGATACCATGCGCTCGTAGGCGGCGGGCAGCTCGGACAGCGGCATGGTGGAGTCAATCACAGGCTTGATCTTGCCTTGCTGATACCACTGGACCAGTGTGGCCATCATGGCCGCGTTGGCCTTGGGTTCGCGCCGGGCAAATTCACCCCAGAAGACGCCGACCAGGGACGCGCCCTTGAGCAGGGCCAGGTTCCAGGGCAGGGCCGGGATGGGGCCGGCGGCAAAGCCGACCACCAGGTAGCGGCCACGCCAGGCGATGGAGCGGAAAGCGGGCTCGGCCAGATCGCCGCCCACCGGGTCGTAGACCACGTCCGGGCCCTTGCCGCCGGTCGCGGCCTTGAGGGCTTCACGCAGGTCGGTGGTGCTGTAGTTGATGGTGGCGTCGGCGCCCAGCGTGGTGCACAGCGCGCATTTTTCGTCGCTGGACGCGGCTGCGATGACGCGTGCGCCCGCGGCCTTGGCGATCTGGATCGCCGCCGTGCCAACGCCGCCAGCGGCACCCAGCACCAGTACGGTTTCGCCGGCCTGGAGCTGGGCGCGGTCTATCAGTGCGTGGTGGGAGGTCGCGTAGGTCATGATGAAGGCGGCCGCGTCGACCAGCGGGACATCCGCCGGCAAAGGCAGGCACATGGCCGCGGGTGCCAGCACATGGCTGCCGAAGCCGCCGGTGCCGGAAAGGCAGGCGACGTTCTGTCCCACGGCCAGGTGCGTGACGCCTTCGCCCAGGGCGCGGACCACGCCCGCGTACTCGGATCCGGGCACGAAAGGCAGGGGCGGCTTGATCTGGTACTTGTTCTGCACGATCAGGAGATCGGGGAAATTCAGGCTCGCCGCCTTGATTTCCACCAGCACTTCACCGGCCTTGGGCACGGGCGTCGGCATTTCCGTCCATTGCAGGGAATCGACGCCGGTAGGCGTGGTACACAGCCAAGCTTGCATGAAAGTCTCCTGTTGTTTTCTTCCCGGGAATGATAGAAGCGAGTGCCTGGCCAGGCTTGTCCCTCCCGCGACCGGTCGGCGGGCGCCTACAATCCGCTGCATTGTGTCGAGAACCCATGAAAATCCTCATTTCCAACGATGACGGTTATCAAGCGCCCGGTCTGGTGGCGCTTTATGAATCGTTGAAGACCATTGCCGATGTGGAGGTGGTCGCTCCTGAGCACAACAACAGTGCCAAATCCAATGCCCTGACCCTGCATTCGCCCCTGTACGTGCACCAGGCAGCCAATGGCTTTCGCTACGTCAACGGCACGCCCGCCGACTGCGTGCACATCGCGCTGACCGGCTTGCTTGGCTACCGTCCCGACCTGGTAGTGTCGGGAATCAACAACGGCGCCAACATGGGTGACGATACGATCTACTCCGGCACCGTAGGCGCGGCCATGGAGGGTTATCTGTTCGGCGTGCCGTCCATCGCGTTTTCCCAGGTGGACAAAGGCTGGACGGAGATCGAAGCTGCAGCTTCCAAGGCCAGGGAAATCGTGCAGCAGATGCAGGCCCAGCAACTGGTGGGCGAGACGCCCTGGCTGCTCAACGTCAATATTCCGAACATGCCGCTCGCGGCCCTGAGGCCGCTCAAGCTGTGCCGCCTGGGGCGCAGGCATGCGGCCGAGCGCGTGATCACCCAGGAAAGCCCTCGAGGAGATGTGATGTACTGGATCGGTAGCGCAGGGGCGGTCAAGGACGACGCCGAAGGCACGGATTTTCACGCCACGGCCCTGGGCCATGTGGCCATGACGCCGTTGAAAGTCGACCTGACGGACCACGACAACCTGCGCTACTGGGCGCAGACGGCATCGCGCATGCTCGATCCGGACCAGGGAGGGCCTGCGCCGTGACGCAACGCCGACCTGGTTTCCCTTCCTGGATCGCTTCTTCGGCCAGTCCTTCCGCGGTGTCCGCGAAAGCCGGCCAGGGGCAGCTTGCGCGTGCGCCCGCGCCCATGCACGTGCCCCTGGGCGTGGGCATGGACTCGATCGCGGTACGCAGTCGCATGGTGCAACGGCTGGCGCGCGGCGGCGTGACGTCGGAGAAGGTGCTGCAGGCCATGGCCAGCGTGGAGCGCCACCATTTTGTCGACACCGCCCTGGTCAATCAGGCCTATGAAGACACCAGCCTGCCCATAGGCCTGGGCCAGACGATTTCCAAGCCCAGCGTGGTCGCGCGCATGACCGAGCTGCTGCTGGGCGCCGAATGCGCGCAGGGCGGTCTGGGCCGGGTGCTGGAAGTCGGCACCGGCTGCGGCTACCAGGCGGCGGTGCTCGGGCGCGTGGCGCGGGAGGTCTACTCCATAGAGCGCTTGCGCGGCCTGCATGAGAAAGCGCGCAACAATCTGCGTCCGCTGCGGCTGGCGCATGTACACCTGCTGTTCGGCGATGGCATGCTGGGCTATGCCCAGGGTGCGCCCTATGCAGGCATCCTGGCGGCGGCGGGTGGCGAGTCCATTCCCGACGCCTGGTGCGAACAATTGGCCATGGGCGGCAGACTGGTTGCACCCATGGGCAACGGCGCTGGCGGCCAAAGTTTATTGGTAATTGACAAAACGCCGTACGGGCTTAAAAGGACGGTTCTCGAGGCAGTGAACTTTGTCCCTCTAAAATCAGGTATTGCCTAAAAGGGATTGCTTATGTTGGTATCGCGAAGTCTTGGGGCTTGGGGATCTGTGCTGCTCGCGGGGTTTGTCCTGGCCGGCTGTGGTTCACAAGTGAACAGGGCTCCAGTGGAAGATCGAGGAACCGCTTCGTCAGCGGGCTCCGTGTCGTCGGGTGTGGCTGCCAAGCCCTTGCCGGGTGCGGAGAATGCAGGCAAGCCGGGTTACTACACCGTCAGGCCTGGAGATACGCTGATCCGTATCGGATTGGAGACCGGCCAGAGCTGGAAGGATATTTCCCGCTGGAGCAACTTGGAAAACGCCAACCTGATCGAGGTAGGCCAGGTGCTGCGCGTGATTCCGCCGGCTTCCGCGGTGTCGTCCTCCGGCTCTTCGGACTCCGGCAGTGGTCGCGCGGTGGCGCCCGTGGTGATTGGCGGCGCAACCGCGTCGTCCACGCCCGCGCCCGCGCCCGCAGCCACGCCGACGCCTGTCGCACCCAAGCCGGCTGCCTCTGCGCAAACCGGCTCCGACGATGACATGGGCTTCATCTGGCCTGCGTCGGGCAGCTTGATCGCGGGCTTTGACGAGTCGCGCAACAAGGGTTACGACATCAGCGGCAAGGCCGGCGATCCCGTGCTGGCGGCGGCCGATGGCCGGGTGGTCTATGCAGGCGCAGGTCTGCGCGGCTACGGCAACCTGATAATCCTCAAGCACAACAACACCTATCTGACGGCCTACGCGCACAACCAGTCCTTGCTCGTCAAGGAGGACCAAAGCGTGCGCAAGGGACAGAAAATCGCCGAAATGGGCAGCACTGACGCCGACCGCGTGAAGCTGCACTTTGAAGTGCGTCGCCAGGGCAAGCCTGTCGATCCTTCACGCTACCTGCCTTCGCGCTAAAGCCTGAGGGCCGCAGGAGCCATGCCGGATGGCCGGCGGCCCTGCGAACACTGTTTACGTTATGAATCAATTTTCTCTGGAGTCGGACTCGTCCCTCAGCGAGGAGTCTGGCGCACCGGAAGAAGAAGTTCTGGAATCGCGCCAGGCCCGCGTGGGGGTGGAGCAGCATGGCCAGCGCCTGGACCTGGCGCTGTGCGCGCTGGTGCCCGAGTTTTCGCGCAGCTACCTGCAGCAACTGCTGGCGCTGGGCGCGGTGCAGGTCAACCAGCGCGTGGCCGAAAAAGCCTCGCTCAAGGTCAAGGCCGGCGATGCGCTGGTGGTCGAGATGCGCCCCACGCTGCAAAGCCAGGCCTTCAAGCCCGAAGCCCTGCCCATAGACGTGGTCTATGAAGACGAACACCTGCTGATCGTGAACAAGGCGCCGGGCATGGTGGTCCATCCCGCGCCGGGCAACTGGAGCGGCACCCTGCTCAACGCCTTGCTGGCCCGCGATCCCCGCGCCGCCCATGTGCCGCGCGCGGGCATTGTCCACCGCCTGGACAAGGACACCAGCGGCCTGATGGTGGTCGCACGCGACCGCGCCACCATGGACGCCTTGGTGGCGCTGATCGCCGCGCGCGATGTCAGCCGCAAATACCTGGCGCTGGCGCACAAGCCCTGGCTGGGCGCCAAGACCTGCAGCGTGAACCGCGCCATAGGCCGCGATCCGCGCAACCGCCTGAAGATGGCGGTGGTGGACCTGGGTCTGCATGCGGGCAAGACCGCGCAGACGGATTTCGCGCTGCTCGCCGGCTGCGACGAAGGCGCGCTGGTGCAATGCACGCTGCACACCGGCCGCACCCACCAGATCCGGGTGCACATGGCCTCTATCGGTCACCCGCTGGTGGCCGACAGCGTCTACGGCGGCCACCCGGCCGCGGGCATGCAGCGCCAGGCCTTGCACGCTTTTCGCCTGGCCTTTGTGCATCCCGTGACAGGCAAGTCGCTGGAATTCCATGCGCCGCTGCCGGCAGATATGCAGGCAGCCTGTGAATTTTGGCGACTCAGCTACAATTGACGTCAGGTCAGTCCGGGGTGAGCCGCGTGAGCGCCACGCCCCGAGAACGTGTTGACGACACGTTCTGTAGAAGCTGCCCACACTTGAAAGCGCTTTTCGCTTTCCCCCTTTAGCCCCTGCACCGGGGCGCGTTATCCCGAGTCGCTGCACCATGAATACGGTCGATGCCAAACGGGTTCTGGAAACTGCACTGATATGCGCGCCGCTGCCGGTCTCCCTGCGAGACCTGCGTGCGCTGTTTGACGATGCACTCGGGACCGACACTGTCAAAAACCTGCTCCTGGAACTGCAAGAAGACTGGGCGTCGCGCGGCGTGGAGCTGGTGCAGGTTGCCTCCGGATGGCGGTTTCAAAGCCGTCCGGAAATGCGCGTTTACCTCGATCGACTGCATCCGGAAAAACCGCCGCGCTATACGCGGGCGGCTCTGGAGACGCTGGCGATCATTGCCTACAAGCAGCCCGTGACCCGCGGCGATATCGAGGATATCCGTGGCGTCACCGTCAACAGCCTGCTGATCAAGCAGTTTGAAGACCGCGGCTGGGTGGAAGTCATTGGCCACCGGGAAACCGTGGGTCGACCGGCGCTGCTGGCGACGACGCGGCAGTTTCTGGACGACCTGGGCCTTCGGTCCCTGGACCAGCTGCCGGCGACGCAAGCCGGCGTTGCGCAGCAAGAGCTGTTCAAGGCGCTGGACCAGGCGGCGTCCATGCCAGAGCCCGAAGCGGTGGTGGCAGTGGAGCAGGTGGAAGAGGGCGTGGAAACGGGTGACGCGGTGCTGGAAGCAGCTTCGGATAACACCACGGGCCTGGATGGACAAAGTTCGCTTTTGCCCCAGGTTTGAATGGAATGAACAGGGTCTCGCAGTGATGCGACACAGGAAAATATGATGAATGATTCGACGGCGGATAAAGACGGCAACCTCAACGCGGTGCCTGATGCAGACGCAAGCCATGAAGCGCATCCCGCAACGCGCCCCGCAGCGCGCCAGCGTCCCCAGCCACGCCAGCGCCCCGAGCAGGTCAAGGGCGCGTTCGGCAAGGGCCCGCGCCGTGCCACGGCGATCAAGCCCACGCCCGTGCCTGTGCCCGCGCCGGTGGTCGAGCCCCTGGCGGGCTTCGATTTTGCCGACGTGGTGGCCGGTGAGCTCGACGCTCAGGAGCTGCTGCCCGAAGACACAACGCCGGAAAAGCGCGTTCTGACGCCCCAGGCCGATGCGCCCAAGCTGCACAAGGTGCTGGCCCAGGCCGGCATGGGTTCGCGCCTGGAAATGGAAAAGCTGATCCTTGAAGGCAAGATTACGGTCAACAAGGAACTGGCCCACGTGGGTCAGCGCGTGCAGTACGGCGATCAGATCACGGTCAACGGCAAGCCCATCCGCTTTCGCATCGAGCCGCCTGAAGCGCGCGTGCTGGCCTATCACAAGCCCGCCGGCGAAGTCGTCAGCCATGACGACCCGCAAAACCGCCCAACGGTGTTCCGCCGCCTGCCGCGCCTGCACCAGGGCAAGTGGCAGTCCATCGGCCGCCTCGATCTGAACACCGAAGGCCTGCTGCTGTTCACCAACTCGGGTGAGCTGGCCAACAACCTGATGCACCCGCGCTTCGGCCTGGAGCGCGAGTACGCCGTGCGCGTGCTGGGCGCGCTGAACAAGGAAGAAAAGCAGCGCCTGCTCGACGGTGTGAAGCTCGAGGACGGCGAAGCCTCCTTCGGCTCCATCGAAGACGGCGGCGGCGAAGGCGCGAACTGCTGGTACCGCGTGACGATCTCCGAAGGCCGCAACCGCGAAGTGCGCCGCATGTTCGAAGCCGTGGGCCATGCGGTCAGCCGCCTGATCCGCATCCGCTACGGCGCCATGCTGCTGCCGCGCGGCCTCAAGCGCGGCGCTTTCATGGAACTCGACGAGAAGGACATCCAGGCTCTGCGCCAGGCTGCCCGCATCCCGACCGAGCTGCCGGAAGGCGAAGGCGCCGAGCGCGCGCCGCGTGGCGCGGGTCGCCCGGCCGCACGCGGTACCGGCCGTCCGCCGAACCCAGAGCGCAAGGGCGGTGGCATTTTTGCCGCGCGCACCGCCGCGCCGCGCGCCGGTCGCAAGCCCACGCAAATGAGCGAAGTTCAGGCCGACCCGCTGAAGACGGGACCCGGCTTCATCGGCCAGGACAGCCTGTCACGCGCCCGCAAGGAAGCCAAGCGCGCCACGGCCCAGCGCCGCGGACGCCGCTGAGCGGGACCGCTGACAGTCCCCGTGGAGAGTCAGGTGTATGCCCGAGATCGCTAGAATGGTGGGTTTTGTTCTTATGGACAAAAATCTTTAATCCCCTCAAGGAAAATCAAATGGCTATCGAACGCACACTCTCCATCATCAAGCCCGACGCAGTTGCCAAGAACGTGATCGGTCAGATCTACGCCCGTTTCGAAGGCGCTGGCCTGAAGGTCGTGGCTGCTCGCATGATGCACCTGTCGCGCCTGGAAGCTGAACAGTTCTACGCTGTGCACGCTGCCCGTCCTTTCTTCAAGGACCTGGTCGACTTCATGATCTCCGGTCCCGTGATGGTCACGGCCCTGGAAGGCGAAAACGCGATTCTGACGAACCGCGAACTGATGGGCGCTACCGACCCCAAGAAGGCTGAAGCCGGCACGATCCGCGCTGACTTCGCCGACAGCATCGACGCCAATGCAGTGCACGGCTCCGACGCTGCAGAAACCGCCGCGGCAGAAGTTGCTTTCTTCTTCCCTGGCCTGAACATCTACTCGCGTTGATCGCGTAGACGCTGCGCAGCAGGAGCCCTCGGGTCTCCTCGCTGCCGGTGTCTTGCGGCCGGCGTGGACTCGCATGCCGATATGACTACTAATCTTCTCGAATTTGATCTCGACGGACTGAGCGCCTACTGCGAACAGCTCGGCGAGAAGCGTTTCAGGGCTACGCAGCTGTTTCGTTGGATACACCAGCGCGGTGCGAGTGACTTTGAACAAATGAGCGACCTCGCCAAGTCCTTGCGCGAGAAGCTCAAGACGCGTGCCTGCGTCACGGCGTTGCCGGTGATCACCGAGCATGTGTCCCAGGATGGCACCGTCAAATGGCTGTTTGATGTGGGCGGTGGCAATGCGGTCGAGGCCGTTTTCATCCCCGAGGACGACCGTGGCACGCTGTGCATTTCGTCCCAGGCCGGCTGTGCCGTGGGCTGCCGCTTCTGCTCCACGGGCCACCAGGGCTTCAGCCGCAACCTCACCACGGGCGAAATCGTCGCCCAGCTGTGGTTTGCCGAGCATTCGCTGCGCAAGCGCCTGGGCAAGAGCGAGCGCATCATCTCCAACGTGGTGATGATGGGCATGGGCGAGCCGCTGCAAAACTACACGGCGCTGGTGCCGGCGCTGCGCGTCATGCTTGACGACCACGGCTACGGCCTGTCGCGGCGGCGTGTCACCGTGTCCACCTCGGGCGTCGTGCCCATGATGGATCGTTTGGGGCAGGACTGCCCCGTGGCCCTGGCCGTCTCCCTGCACGCACCCATCGACGTGCTGCGCGACGATCTGGTGCCGCTCAACCGCAAATACCCTATCGATGAGCTGTTGCAGGCCTGCCAGCGCTACCTCGAGCACGCGCCGCGGGACTTCATCACTTTCGAATACTGCATGCTCGACGGTGTCAATGACCAGCCCGAACATGCCCGCAAGCTGATCGAACTGGTGCGCTCGTACGGCAACGGCCGACCCTGGTGCAAGTTCAATCTGATTCCGTTCAATCCGTTCCCGGCCTCCGGTCTGCTGCGCTCGCCGGCGGCCCAGGTGACGGAGTTCGCACGCATCCTCACACAGGGTGGCCTTGTGACCACGGTGCGCAAAACGCGCGGTGATGACATCGATGCCGCCTGCGGTCAATTGGCCGGAGATGTCCAGGACAGGACACGCGCCGCGGAGCGCATGGCAAAACGTCGGACAATCGCGATTACTCCTTCCTCCTGAAGGGGCCTAACAGGCAGATGGCATGAATCCTGGAAAAATCGGTAGGCGAAGAAGTTCATACCAGGGCTGGGGGCTTGCAGCCTGTCTTGGCCTGGTCCTGCTGACGGGGTGCGCGGGAGGAATGCGCGGCGCGGATTCCTCGCATGCCGATCTGGTCACGCCGTCCGATGAGACCGATGTGCGGCGGCGTGCCCGCATCCGCCTGGAGCTGGCGTCCAATTATTTCCAGTCGGACAAGATGGAAGTCGCGCTGGACGAAGTCAAGAAGTCGCTGGCGACCGATCCCAACTATGCCGACGCTCACAATCTGCGCGGGCTGATCTATATGCGCATGGGCGACCTGCCGTTGGCCGAAGACGGCTTTCAACGGGCCCTGGCACTGAGTCCGCGCGATGCGAATCTGCTGCACAACTACGGTTGGCTGCAGTGCCAGCAGCGGCGTTTTGCGCAGGCGGACAAGTTGTTCAACGAGGCCTTGTCCCAGCCCATGTACCAGGCCAAGGTCAAGACCTGGATGGCCAAGGGCTTGTGCTACGAGAGCGCGGGCCAGCACAAGGAGGCCGAAGCGGCCTTGTTCAAGGCCTATGAAATCGACGCCGGCAACCCGGTCGTGGCTTACAACCTGGCCAACGTGCTGTATGTTCAGGGGGATGTGGCGCGCGCCCAGTTTTATATCCGCCGCCTGAACAACAGCGACCAGGCCAATGCCGAGTCGCTGTGGCTGGGTATCAAGGTGGAGCGTGCGCGGGGGGACCAGTTGGCGATGGCGCAGTTGGCCGGCCCGCTGGGTAAGCGTTTTCCAGAGTCGCGTGAGTGGTTGGCCTATCAACGGGGTGCATTCAATGAGTGAGAGAGAGTTGCAGATGTCCGGTGTCTTGGAAACGCAGCAGGCCGCGCAGGGGAGTCAAGTGACCGCAGGGCAATTGCTGCGCCAGGCGCGCGAAGCTGCGGGCCTGCATGTGGCGGCGCTGGCGAGCTCGCTGAAAGTGCCGGTGCACAAGCTCGAGGCGCTGGAAGCCGACGATCTGGCGGCATTTCCCGATACGGTGTTCATGCGCGCGCTGGCTTCGAGCATCTGCCGCAGCCTGCGCCTGGACGCGGCGCCGATTCTCGACAGGCTGCCGCGCAGCGAGCAAAAGGGTTTCGACTCGCAGCGCATGCATTTGAACGAGCCCATCAAGGCGCGCGCGGGCAAGAGCGGTGGCGGCATGACGGCCAACAGCTCCAGCGTATCGCGCAAGGCCTTGTGGTCCATGGCGGGGTTGTTGCTGGCCGCGGGCATTGTGTATTTCATGCCCCACGGTGCCATGGACGAGGCCGCGCAAGCGCCGGCCGCCGTGGAGGCGCCGCAAAGCGTCTTGGCGCAGGCCGCGCCCTTGCTGCCCGCCGTGGAAGTCGCGCCTGCCGCGGCCCTGCCTGCGACCGAGCAGCCGGCGGCCGCCGTGGTGCCGCCAGCCCCCGTGGCTGCGCCCGCGCCCGCGGGGACTCCTTCCGCGGAGCCCGCGCCGCAAACTCCGGCCGCCGGCGCCGATGCGTCCGGCGCCTTGCTGGCGTTCAGCGCCACGGCCACTTCCTGGGTGCAGGTCAAGGACGCGCGCGGCGCGGTGGTGCTGCAAAAGAATTTGAATGCTGGCGAGTCGGCGCAAGTGTCCGCGGCCTTGCCGGTGTCGGTGGTTGTCGGCCGTCCCGACGTCACCACACTGCAGGTGCGCGGTCAGGCATTCGACCTGCCGGCGGTTGCGCGCGGCAACGCAGCGCGGTTTGAGGTGAAATAAGTGAACAGCAAAGAACAGCTTGCCATCGCCATGTCCGCTCCGGCGGCACGGCGCTCGCGCCAGGCCAAGGTGGTCTGGGGTGACAGGGTCGTGACCATCGGTGGCGATGCCCCGGTGCGCATCCAGTCCATGACCAATACCGACACCGTCGATGCGGTGGAAACGGCCATCCAGATCAAGGAGCTGGCCCAGGCCGGCTCCGAGCTGGTGCGCATCACGGTGAACACGCCCGAAGCGGCCGCCGCCGTGCCCTATATCCGCGAGCAGCTCGACCGCATGGGCGAGAACGTGCCGCTGGTGGGCGACTTCCACTACAACGGCCACCGTCTGCTGACCGACTTCCCCGATTGCGCCAAGGCGCTGTCCAAATACCGGATCAACCCGGGCAATGTGGGCAAGGGCGACAAGCGCGACAAGCAATTCGGTCAGATGATCGAAGCCGCGGCGCGATACGACAAGGCCGTGCGCATCGGCGTCAACTGGGGCAGCCTGGACCAGGATCTGCTGGCCAGCCTGATGGACGAGAACAGCCGCCGGTCCCAGCCCTGGGATCCGCGCCAGGTGATGTACGAAGCGCTGATCACTTCGGCCATCGACTCGGCACGCCTGGCCGAATCCATGGGCCTGAACGGCGACCAGATCATTCTGTCGTGCAAGGTCAGCGGCGTGCAGGACCTGATTTCGGTCTACCGCGCGCTGTCGCAGCGCTGCGACTACGCCTTGCACCTGGGCCTGACCGAAGCCGGCATGGGCACCAAGGGCACGGTGGCTTCGGCGGCCGCGCTGTCGGTGCTGCTGCAGGAAGGCATTGGCGACACCATTCGCGTGTCGCTGACGCCCCAGCCCGGCGAAGCGCGCACGCAGGAAGTCGTGGTGGCTTCGGAGATTCTGCAGTCCCTGGGCATGCGCATGTTCGTGCCCAGCGTCACGGCCTGCCCAGGCTGTGGCCGCACCACAAGCACCACCTTCCAGGAACTGGCCAAGCGCATCGACGACCACCTGCGTTCGCAGATGCCGGTCTGGCGCGTGAGCTATCCGGGCGTGGAAGCCATGCGCGTGGCCGTGATGGGCTGCATCGTCAACGGCCCGGGCGAGAGCAAGCATGCCGACATCGGCATCAGCCTGCCGGGCAATGGCGAAGCGCCCGCGGCGCCGGTGTTCATCGATGGTGAAAAGGCCTTGACGCTGCGCGGGGACAACATCGCCGAAGAATTCCATGCGCTGGTCGACAACTATGTGCGACGCCGCTATGGCGCCAAGGGGCAGTAAGCCCGGCGCCCGACGCGCCTGACCCGCCGCCTTGGCGCGGGCCAGGGGCCTGTATTTTCATTTGACCCATTTTTGCCGTGACCACTGAAACCAAAACTTCGGCTCCCAAGCAGGGAAAAATCGTTGCCGTCAAAGGCATGAACGATATCTTGCCACCCGATTCCGCACGCTGGGAATGGCTGGAAGACAAGGTGCGCAGCCTGATGCAGCGCTATGCCTACCGCAATATCCGCACGCCCATCGTCGAGCCCACGCCCCTGTTCGTGCGCGGCCTGGGCGAAGTCACCGATATCGTCGAAAAGGAGATGTACTCCTTTGAAGACCGGCTCAATGGCGAGCAGCTGACGCTGCGCCCCGAAGCGACGGCCGGCGTGGTGCGTGCCGTGGTGGAAAGCAATCTGCTGTACGACGGCGGCAAGCGCCTGTACTACATGGGCCAGATGTTCCGCCACGAGCGCCCCCAGCGCGGCCGCTATCGCCAGTTCCACCAGATCGGTGCCGAAGCCCTGGGCTTTCACGGCGCCGAAGTCGATGCCGAGCTGATCTTGCTGGCCGACGCGCTGTGGAAGGAACTGGGCCTGCAGCATGTGCGCCTGGAACTCAACAGCCTGGGTCAGCCCGAGGAGCGCAAGGCCCACCGTGCGGCGCTGATCGCCTACTTCGAGCAGCACCATCAACTGCTCGACGAAGAAGCCAAGCGCCGCCTGCACAGCAACCCGTTGCGCATTCTGGACACCAAGAACCCGGCCATGCAGGCCATGGTCCAGGCCGCGCCGCGCCTGCTGGACTTCCTGGGCGAAGCTTCGCTGGCCCACCTGAATGCCGTCACCGCCATTCTGGACGCCAACGGAGTGGTCTGGAGCATCAACCCGCGCCTGGTGCGCGGCATGGACTACTACAACCTGACGGTGTTCGAGTTCATCACCGACCAGCTGGGCTCGCAGGGCACCATCTGCGGCGGCGGGCGTTACGACTACCTGATCGAGCAGATCGGCGGCAAGTCCGCTCCGGCCGTGGGCTGGGCGCTGGGCGTGGAGCGCGTGCTCGAACTGCTCAAGGAAGCGGGCGTGGCATCGCCCGTGCCCGTGCCTGACGCCTATGCCGTGGTGCCGGATGCGGCGTCGCTGCCCCAGGTCAGCACGGTGGTGCAGGCCTTGCGCCGCGCCGGCGTCAGCGTGCAGTTGCACAGCCCAGCGGGCGCCGCCAGCGAAGGCATGGGCAGCATGAAATCGCAGTTCAAGAAAGCGGACGCCAGCGGCGCCCGCTTTGCCCTGGTGTTCGGCTCGGACGAGCTGGCGCAGGGTCAGGTGACGGTGAAATCCCTGCGCGACGGCAGCGGTGCCCAGACCACGCAATCCCTCAGCGCTGTGGAGCAGTGGGCGACCCTTCTACAATCGAACGACTAAAAACACCCAGCAAAGCCATGGCCCAACATCTAGACCTTGAAGAACAAGAGCAACTCGACCAGCTCAAGCATTTCTGGAACAAATGGGGTACCCCTATCACGGGTGCCCTGCTTGTCGTGGTCGGCAGCTTTGCTGCCTGGAATGGCTACCAGTACTGGCAAGCCCGCCAGGCCACCCAAGCGGCGGCCCTGGCGGACGCGGTGACGGTGGCCGTGGAAGGCCGACAGCTCGACCGAGTGGGCCTGGCCCTGGCGGATCTGCAAAGCAGCTACGCGGGCACCGAGCAGGCGTCGCAAGCCGGCTTGATGGCTGCCAAAGCCTGGGCCGATGGCGCCGATTGGGACAAGGCCAAGGGCGCGCTGGCCTGGGTTGCCGAGCATGGCAACGACAGCGGCCTGCAGGCCGTGGCGCGTCTGCGCCTGGCCGGCGTGCTGATCGAGCAGAAGAACCTGGACGCCGCGCTGCAGCAGCTGACGGCTTCTTTCCCCAGCGAGTTTGCCGCCGCGGCCGCGGACCGCCGTGGCGATGTCTACGCGCTGCAGGACAAGAAGACCGAAGCCGTGGCGGAATATGAAAAGGCCTACAAGGCCTTTGACAACCAGATTGACTACCGTCGCCTGGTCGAGTTCAAGCTCAATGCCCTGGGCGTGCAAGTGCAGGCCGAGGCAACTGCCACAAAGGTCAAGTTATGAGCGGCGCCGTGTCAACTTCTGCCCGCCTGACGCGCAGCCTGTGCGCGCTGGCTTTGCTGGCCAGCCTGGGCGGCTGCGCCCTGTGGAGCGCCGAGAAGGCCAAGCCTCTGGATCTGGGCCCCAATGTGGCGCTGCTGCAGGTGCAAAAAGCCTGGACGGCAAAGATCGCGCCCGTGGAGCGTCTGCCGCTGGCGGTGCTGGTGCGTGGCAGCACGGTCACCTTCGCGGGCGCCGACGGCAGCCTGCAGGCGCTCAACGCCGAAAGCGGTGCTGCGCTGTGGCAGGTCAAGATCGGCCAGCCGCTGACGGCCGGCATCGGTGGGGACGAGCGCCGCCAGGCGGTGGTCACCCAGTCGAATGAAGTGGTGCTGCTGGAGCAGGGCCGCGAAGTCTGGCGCAAGCGCCTGCCGGCTGCGTCCTATACGCCGCCGCTGGTGGCCGGTGGTCGGGTCTTTGTTTTGTTGGCGGACCGTGCGCTCACCGCGTTCGATGCCGACAGCGGACAGCAACTGTGGGTTCTGAAGCGCACCGGCGAATCGCTGGTCCTGCGCCAGGCGGGCGTGTTGACGGCCGTGGGCAATACCCTGGTGGCGGGCCTGTCCGGTCGCCTGGTGGGCCTGAACCCCGACAACGGTGCCGTGCTCTGGGAAGCGCCTGTGGCCAGCCCGCGCGGCACGAATGATGTGGAACGGCTGGTGGATCTGGTGGGTACGACCAGCCGGGATGGGGCCCAGCTGTGCGCGCGCGCCTTCCAGGCCGCCGTGGCCTGTGTGGACACCTCCAGCGCCCGTTTGCTGTGGGCACAACCTGCCCGCGGTGCCGAAGGCGTGGGCGGCGACGCCCAGAGCGTGGTCGGGGCCGAAAGCAATGGAACAGTGATCGCATGGAGGCGTGCCGACGGCAGCCGCCTGTGGTCAACGGATCGCCTGCAACACCGCAAGCTGACAGCACCTTTGCTGTTGGGGCGTTCGGTGGTCGTGGGCGATGATTATGGTCTGGTTCATTTGTTGTCCAAAGAGGATGGTTCACCGCTGAACCGCCTGACAACGGATGACTCCGGGATTGCTGCAGCACCAGTGGTGGCTGCGGATACGCTGGTAATCGTGACGCGCCGTGGTGGCGTGTACGGCTTCCGGCCGGATTGATAGGTATTCTGGGATGAAGCCAGTTATTGCCCTTGTAGGGCGCCCGAATGTGGGCAAATCGACGCTGTTTAATCGGCTGACCAAGTCGAGAGATGCGATCGTCGCCGACTATGCCGGATTGACGCGGGATCGTCATTACGGCCAGGGCAAGCAGGGCAAGCATGAGTACATCGTGATTGACACCGGCGGGTTCGAGCCTGACGCGACCAGCGGCATCTTCAAGGAGATGGCCAAGCAGACGCAGCAGGCCGTGGCCGAAGCCGATGTGGTGGTCTTCGTGGTCGATGCACGGGCCGGCGTTTCGGCGCAGGACCATGACATCTCCAAGTACCTGCGCCGACTGGGCAAGCCCTGCGTGCTGGTGGCCAACAAGGCCGAAGGCATGAAGGAAGGTGCACAGCTCACCGAGTTCTACGAACTCGGTCTGGGCGAAGTGCATCCCGTGTCTGCGGCCCACGGTCAGGGCGTGCGCGACCTGGTGGAGATGGCGCTGGCGCCGCTGCACCTGCCCGATCCCGAGGAAGAGATCAACGACGGCGAGCTGGGACCGATCAAGCTGGCCGTGGCCGGCCGGCCCAATGCCGGCAAGTCCACGCTGATCAACACCTGGCTGGGTGAAGAGCGCCTGGTGGCGTTCGACATGCCCGGCACCACGCGTGATGCGATTTCCGTGCCTTTCGAGCGCAACGGCCAGAAGTTCGAGCTGATCGACACGGCCGGCCTGCGCCGCAAGGGCAAGGTCTTCGAAGCCATCGAGAAGTTCTCCGTGGTCAAGACCTTGCAGGCCATCGAGTCGGCCAACGTCGTGCTGCTGCTGATCGATGCCACCCAGGGTGT
>JAMNYN010000327.1 GCA_023622805.1 Pseudomonadota bacterium
ACCTCGCCCCCCGCCGCAGCGCTGCCGCCCGTGCTGCGCCCAGGCGCGGGCACCATGGCCGTGCGCCCCGGCCTGCGCTCCGGCCGGGATACACCGGCGCTGCAGGCAGACTCCGTGGTCGACGGCCTGCTGGCCCTGATCCAGCGCGCGCGCAAGGATCTGCTGGTGGTCTCGCCTTACTTCGTGCCCGGCGACGACATGAAGCAGGCTTTCGCCCAGGCACTGCAGCGCGGCGTGCGGGTGCGCGTGCTGACCAATTCCCTCGCCTCGAACGACGCCCCGCTGGCCCATGCGGGCTATGCCCGCCATCGGCCCGAGCTGCTGGCCATGGGCGTGCAGCTGTTCGAGATGCGCAGCGAACGCGCCGGCCTGCGCAACAGCCTTTCCGCAGGCAGCACGGCGGGAGCTTCGCGCGCCATGCTGCACTCCAAGCTGCTGGTGATCGACGGCGGCCTGGTGGCCGTCGGCTCCATGAATCTCGATATGCGTTCGCAGTTGCAGAACACGGAAATCGCCCTGCTGATCGCCAGCCGCGCGCTGGGGCGCCAGGCCCAGGGCAACATCGACGCCGGCCTGATCGAAAGCGCCTGGCAGGTAATGCTGACCGACAAGGATCGCCTGGTCTGGCGGGCTCCGCCCGGCAGCGGCCTGGAAGATGCCACCTCCGAGCCCGATGCCAGCCTGCCGCTGCGGCTGATGCTGCAACTGATAGGCCCGCTGGCGCCGGATAACCTGCTCTAACAGCTATAGAAGTCCAGACCCACCGCCGGCGCCGGGCCGCACCTCGGCGGCCCACCCAAGCCGGCGGCCGGCCCTCTCGGGGGCGGCCCGCGTAGGGGCTGCGCAGCTACGCGAAGCGAGCAAGCGTGGGCGCGCGGTTCGGCAAGTCCTCCACCCACAGCGTGATCGCCTGCTGGTCGGTTTGCACGCGCACTTCCTGGTAGGCGATTTCGGCTTCGGGAAAGCGCCGGCGCAGCAGGTTGAGCCATTGCTTGAGCCGGCCCGCGCGCTGGCGCGGCTCCAGGTCTTCGCAGACCATTTGCCAGAAACGCGCGATCTGCGGCAGCAGGGCTTGCCAGGTCAGGGGCGGGGCCTGCGCAGGCACGGCGTCGCCGTCCACGGCCGCGCGTATGGCCAGCGCCAGCCCCGGATCGGCCACGATGCCGCGGCCCAGCATCAAGTCGTCGCATCCCGATTGCTCGCGGCAGCGCAAGGCCTCTTCCACGGTCCAGATCTCGCCGTTGGCGATCACCGGCACGTTCACGGCTTCGCGTATGCGCGGGATCAGCTCCCAGTAGGCCGGCGGCCGGTAGCCGTCGAGCTTGGTGCGCGCATGGACCACGATTTCACAGGCCCCGCCCTGGGCCATGGCCTGGGCGCATTCGCGCATCAAGCCGGTGTCGTTGAAGCCCAGGCGCATCTTGGCGGACACCGGCAGGTGGGCCGGCACGGCGCGGCGCACGGCCTCGACCACGCGCGCGATATGCGCGGGATCCTGCAGCAAGGCCGCTCCGCCGCCATGGCGATTGACCACCTTGGCCGGGCAGCCGAAGTTCAGATCTATGCCTTCGGGGCCGAGCCGGGCCAGGCTGGCGGCATTCTCGGCCAGGCTCACAGGATCGGAGCCCAGGAACTGCGCGCGCACCGGCACGCCGGCCAGCGTGCGACTGCCATTGCGCAACTCGGGCATGGTGCGAAAGTACACCTTGTCGGGCAGCAGCGTGCCCGACACGCGGATGAACTCGCTCACGCAACGGTCGGCGCCGCCTACGCGGGTCAGCACATCGCGCAACACAAAATCCAGCAAGCCTTCCATGGGCGCCAGCATCAATCTCATCGCCCCGCCCTCACCCGATTCGTCATAAACATTCCGCAAAAAAATGGATCCCGCCCGCATTGTCGCGCCTGGTCTATTTCCTGACACAGCGCTGTAATCCGCCCGGGTTTCAATCGGTGCTTCACGGATCGATGGACCCCATGCTGCTGTACAAGACGTCCAAAGCCCATCAAGAGCTTGCCCCGGGCTCGCGCAGCCTGAACCTGCGCCAGCGCTCGCTGCTGTTGCTGGCCGAAGGCACGCCGTTGGCCCAGTTGCAGCAGATGTACCACGGCGAAGGCGCGGCGCTGGTCACGCAGCTGCTGGAATCGGGCTACCTGGAAGCCACGCAGCCTGCGCTCGCCCCCACTACGACCGCGCCACCGCCCGCTGTGGCACCGACCCTGGCCGGCACCCGCATGTATTTGTTCGACCTGGTCGAGCGCCTGTTCGCCAACCGCCAGCAGGACAAGGCCCAGCATTTCCGCCAGGCCCTGCGCGAAGCCCGCAATGAGCATGCGCTGCGTTGCGTATGCGACGCCCTGCTGCACGCCATCGCCCAGCACGCGGGCACGGAGCGCGCCCTGCAGCTGAGCCAGCAGCTCGCCCATCTGGTGCCCGACTGGAGCCTCGAATCCTACGAGCCATGAAAAAAGCCGAAGCTTTCAAGGAAAGCTCCGGCTTGATGCGGTCCAGGCCAGCCCTTGCGGGCCTTGTCTTACCGTGCGGCCAGGCGCCACAGCGAAGTGACTTCGGCAGCGCGCGCGGCATGCAATGCATCCGTCGTGTCGGCGACCTTGCCATGGTTGGCCTTGGTATCCATACGGTGCAGCACCTTGAGGCCGGCAGCGTCAATCCAGCCCATCAGGTCTTCGCGGCTGCGCAAGGACAGATGCTCGGCCAGATCCGACAGGATCAGCCAGGCTTCGCCGCCAGGCGTCAAATGCGCCGCAGCGCCGGCCAGGAAGCCGCGCAGCATGCTGCTGCCTTCGTCGTAGATCGCGTGTTCCAGCGCCGAGCTGGGCTTGGCCGGAACCCAAGGCGGGTTGCACACCACCAGGGGTGCGCGGCCTTCGGGGAACAGATCGGTTTCGACCAGTTCCACCTTGTTCAGGCAGCCCAGGCGTTCGAGGTTTTCACGGGCACAGGCCAGAGCGCGCGGCGACAGGTCGGTGGCCACGATGCGCTTGACACCGCGGCGCGACAGGACGGCCGACAGCACGCCGGTGCCGACGCCGATGTCAAACGCCAGCGTCTGCGCATTGACGGGCAAAGGTGCTTGCGCGACCAGCGCCACATACTCGCTGCGCACGGGTGAAAACACCGCGTAGTGCGGTTGAATGCGGTTGTTGGGCGCAATGCCCAGCGCTTCCACTTCCACGCCCTTCTTGCGCCACTCGTGTGCACCGACCAGGCCCAGCAGCTCGCGCAGCGGGGTCACCAGCGTCGGGCCGACCTTGTCAGCCGGACCCCAGCCTTCTTCGCAAGCCACACGCAGATCGGGCGCACGACGCAGGCCAATGCCGTAGTCGGAATCGAGCTCGATCAGAATGCTCGACAGCACCCGTGCGCGCTGCGCCTGCGCCTGGCGGTGCAGGTGGAACGCATGCGGGAAAGTCTCTTCGGGCAGGATTTCCTGCTTCTGCGCGGCCTGGCGCTTCTGGTGCCGGGCCTTGGCCGAGGACTTGCGCGGATCACGCTCCTGCCGACGCATCAGCGCCTGCAGCAGCAGTCGTGCATTCTGGAAATCGCCCCGCCACAGCAGCGAAGTTCCTTCGCAGGCCAGACGGTGGGCCGCATCGGCGGACAGGGTGTCGTCGGCGATCACCACCTTGCGGGGTGCAGCCAGACCACTTTCAGAGCGCCAGACAGCGCTGCGCTCTTTGTTTTTTTCACGCCAATGCAACATCGGGGCTTTCAGTTCAGTGGGCGCTTGAGGCGCACTTCTTCAATTTTGATACCGCCGATAAGGGCGGTTTTGGCTGTCGACATTTCGCGCTTGAAACCGGCCATCTCATGGAAGCGCAGTGCGCGTTCATTGCGCAAAGGCACCCAGGCGGTGACATTGGTGCAGCCTTCTTCGGCCAGGCCATCGCGGGCAGCGTCCCAGAGGGTCACTCCCACGCCTTGGCCCCAATGCGAGGGGGCCGCGTAAATGGCCCAGATCTCACCGGTGGTAGGACGGGACTTTTCATCGCGCGAGCGATCGAAGCCGACAAAGCCCACGATCTTGTCGCCATCGATGGCGACCTGGACCTGGGGCTCACAATATTCAATGGCTTCGCGCCAGTACGCCTGGCGCTTTTCTACCGACGACATGGATTTCAGTTGATCGTCGGGAACCAGCCCTCGGTATGCCTCCGTGGCTGAAGCGGTATGGATCTGTGCAATGGCCTTGGCATCGCGAAGCGTGGCGGGACGAACCTGGAAACTGGACATGGAAATACCGAAACGAAAACAGGTGAAAATGGGAAAAGCGGAATTGTCGCCGCAAACGTTTTTTTGCCAACCTGCATGAATCTGTAGCCATTCATACAAGTACGGCTGTATGGGTCGCCTTGCCCTGCCAAAGCCAATGTGATAACGCCCATGAAAAATAGGCGGGAACACAAAGGCGTCAGCCGTGGCCCAACGCGCTCAACGTTTGATGGATGGTGACAAAAATGCCATGAATCTGGCCTGAACTCCTGCGGGTGAGGCAGGCTGTGCAGGCGCTTATAACCAGCGCCGGAGCAGCCCCATCACCCGGTCAAGCCGAGGTCCATAAGGCGGATAGAACAACGCCCCCATGGACCAGCGCGACTGCAGCAACACCGACTTCTGATGGCTGAACCGCAAAAAGCCTTGCTCTCCGTGGTACGCCCCCCAGCCGCTGTCGCCGACCCCGCCAAACGGCAGGTTGTCGTGCGCAATATGCATCAGGGTGTCGTTCACCGACACCCCACCGCTGACAGTTCGCCGCAGTATACCGTCCCGGACATTTTCATCGCTGCCGAACCAGTACAAGGCCAAGGGCCGAGGACCGGCATTGAGGGCCGTGACCACATCGTCCAGGCGTTCGTAAGTGATCACTGGCAGGATGGGGCCGAAGATTTCCTCTTGCATCAACTGCATTTCCGAAGTCGCACCAAACACCAGCGCGGGCGGCATCTGCCGCTCGGCCGCATCGCTCCACAGGCTGGCCGCGGCCTCACCGGGCTGCGACGACGCCGGCCCCATGACTTCCACATGCGCACCCAGCGACTGGGCCTGGCGCAGCATTTGCCGCAGCCGCGCCAGATGGCGCTTGTTCAAGATGGAGGCGTAGTCGGGATTGCCGACGATGGTCGGGTACAGCCGGGCCACGGCCGCGCGGTAGGCCTGTGCGAACGCCTGCTCGCGTCCACGCGGCAGCAGCACATAGTCGGGCGCGATGCAGGTCTGCCCCGCATTGAGCAGCTTGCCATGGGCAATCTTGAGCGCCGCATCGGCCATGTCGCAGTCCTGGGCGATGAGGCAGGGGGACTTGCCGCCCAGCTCCAGCGTCGTCGGCGTGAGGTGCGCCGCCGCGGCCTGGGCCACGCGCCGGCCCACGGCTGTGGAGCCGGTGAACACCAGGTGATCGAACGGCAGGCCCGAGAATTGGGTCGCCACATTGACATCGCCCTGCACCACGCAGAACTCGTCGGGCGCGAAAAACTGCGCCACCAGTGCCGCCAGCTGGGCCGAGGTATGGGGCGTGAGTTCGCTGGGCTTGAGCATCACGCGGTTGCCCGCGGCCAGCGCCGTGATGGCAGGCGCCAGGGCCAGTT
>JAMNYN010000526.1 GCA_023622805.1 Pseudomonadota bacterium
TAGATCTATGAAGTTCCAATCCCCCTCTCTTGTCGAGCTGCATGCCTTTCTCGCGGTCTGCCGGTACGGCAGCTTCCGGCAGGCCGCCGACACCTTGTGTGTCTCGCAGGGGGCCGTCAGCCGCGCGGTGCAGCGGCTGGAGCAGCACCTGGATGGCTGCCGGCTGTTTGAACGCACGTCCATGGGGGTGAACCTGACGGAGAGGGGCCGGCAGTTGCGGGAGCTGACCGAGCGGCATGTGATGGGCCTGGAAGCCGCCTCGCAGGCGTTTGCACGCACTTCGGAGTCACACCCGGTGCGCTTGAGCGTGATTCCGACGCTGGGAACGCAGTGGCTGATTCCCCGTCTGCCGGCATTTCGCAGCCAGCATCCCGAGGTGCGCATAGAGCTGCGGCAATTCAAGTACGACGACAATTTCACGCGCAGCGATGTGGACTGCTGGATAGACGTCAAGCGCCCGAGCCGGCCCTGGCCCGACCATGTGCAGGCCACTTACCTGCTGGGCAATGAGTTGGTGCCCGTCTGCGCACCGGAACTGCGCGCGCAGTTTGCGGCGCCCAGCGACCTGCTGTCGGCCACGCTGCTGCACCACATCGGCTTTCCCGACAACTGGCAGCGCTGGTTCCAGGCCGTGGGTGTGACGGCCGCGCCCACCCTGGGGCCGGGCTTTGACCTGAGCATCAACCTCATCGTCGCGGCCAAGGCCGGCATGGGCGTGGCCATTGTTCCCCACTGCCTGGCCGAGCGCGAGTTGCGCGCCGGCGAACTGGTGCTGCTGTCCGAGACGTCCGTGGCCAGCGATCGGGGCTACTTCTTCTGCACTCACCAGGACAGCCGCGCCTCGGCGGCCCAGGCGGTGTTTTCCGAGTGGCTCAAAGGCCAGGCGAAAATCACCAACCGGGCCTGCGGCGACGCCGCCAGCGACCTGGATTAGCCCTTAGGGCCCACCATCTGCCCCGGCACCACCCAGGCGTCGAACTGCTCGCCCGTCAATGGGCCGCTGGCCACGGCCGCTTCGCGCAGGCTGGTGCCTTCGCGGTGGGCTTTCTTGGCGATGTACGCCGCCTTGTCGTAGCCTATGTGCGGGTTCAGCGCCGTGACCAGCATCAGCGAGCGCTGCACCAGTTCGGCGATGCGGCCCTCGTTGGGCGTGATGCCCACGGCGCAATGCTCGTTGAAGCTGCGCATGCCGTCGGCCAGCAGGCGCACGCTCTGCAGGAAGTTGTGCGCCACCATGGGGCGGAAGACGTTGAGTTCGAAGTTGCCTGACGCGCCGCCGATGTTGATCGCCACATCGTTGCCCATGACCTGGGCGGCGAGCATGGTCAGGGCCTCGCTTTGCGTGGGGTTGACCTTGCCCGGCATGATGGACGAGCCGGGCTCGTTCTCGGGAATGCTGATCTCGCCAATGCCGCTGCGCGGGCCGCTGGCCAGCCACCGCACGTCGTTGGCAATCTTGGTCAGGCTGGCCGCCAGGGTCTTGAGCGCGCCATGGGCGTGGACCAGTGCATCCACGCTGGCCAGGGCTTCGAACTTGTTGGGTGCGGTGACGAAGGGCAGGCCCGTGAGGCGTGCCAGCTCGGCCGCGACGGCCACCGCATAGCCCGGCGGCGCGTTCAGCCCCGTGCCCACGGCCGTGCCGCCCAGCGCCAACTCGCACAGGTGCGGCAAGGCGGCCTGCACATGGGCCTGGCCATGGGCCAGCTGGGCCACATAGCCCGAGAACTCCTGTCCCAGGGTCAGCGGCGTTGCGTCCTGCAAATGGGTACGGCCGATCTTGATGATGTCGGCGAAGGCCTGCGACTTGTCGGCCAGCGTGGCCTGCAGCCCGGCCGTGGCCGGCAGCAGGCGCTGCACCAGGGCTTGCACGGCGGACACATGCATGGCCGTGGGGAACACGTCGTTGCTCGACTGGCTCTTGTTCACGTCATCGTTGGGGTGCACCAGCCGCCCTTCGCCGCGCTCGCCGCCCAGCAACTCGCTGGCGCGGTTGGCCAGCACTTCGTTGACGTTCATATTGCTCTGCGTGCCCGAACCGGTCTGCCAGACCACCAGCGGAAACTCCTGCTCGTGGCGGCCGGCGATCACCTCGTCGGCGGCAGCGACGATGGCCTGGGCCTTGGCGGCGTCGAGCAGGCCCAGTTGCTGGTTGACCACGGCCGAAGCGCGCTTGACCAGCGCCAGCGCATGGATCAGCTCGCGCGGCTGGCGCTCGCCCGAAATGTCGAAGTTCTGCAGCGAGCGCTGGGTCTGCGCGCCCCACAGTCGATCGGCTGGCACGTTGATGGGGCCGAAAGTGTCATGTTCCTGCCGCGTTGTCTGTTGCGTCATCCTCAAGTCTCCACACCGGTTGAATGGAAAATGCCCAGTTTAATGAATGAAACCTACTCTCATCTAAAAAGGCTTGCGCAGAATTGTCCAAGGGCAAGGATAGCCATAAATGCGGCGGACACAACAGCGACACAGGTCAAGTGTTATAGAAGACTGGTGGGCTTTGGCACGCTTGGCGGCGAAGCGCGGGATAATCCCGGGTTGCTTTCGCTGTTCGTTGTTCCCCTTCCGAAGAAACTCCCACGATGACCACCACGATCCGCCAGCAGGACCTGATCGATTCGATCGCAGGCGCCCTGCAGTACATCAGCTACTACCACCCCACCGACTACATCGCCCACCTGGCGCGCGCCTATGAGCTCGAGCAGAGCCCGGCGGCCAAGGATGCGATGGCCCAGATCCTGACGAACTCCAAGATGTCGGCCATCGGCCACCGTCCCATCTGCCAGGACACGGGCATCGTCAACGTGTTCCTCAAGATCGGCATGGACGTGCGCTGGGAAGGTTTCACCGGCGGCATCGAGGACGCGATCAATGAAGGCGTGCGCCAGGGTTACAACCACCCCGACAACACGCTGCGTGCTTCCGTGGTAGCCGACCCGCATTTCGCGCGCAAGAACACCAAGGACAACACGCCTGCCGTGATCTTCACGCAGCTCGTGCCCGGCAACAAGGTCGACATCACCGTCGCGGCCAAGGGCGGCGGCTCGGAAAACAAGTCCAAGATGATCATGATGAACCCCGGCGACAGCATTGTCGACTGGGTGCTCAAGACCATCCCGACCATGGGCGCGGGCTGGTGCCCGCCGGGCATGATCGGCATCGGCATCGGCGGCACCGCTGAAAAGGCCGTGCTGCTGGCCAAGGAAAGCCTGATGGAAGACCTGGACATGTATGAGCTCCAGGCCAAGTCGGCCCGCGGCGAGAAGCTCGACCAAGTGGAAGAAATGCGTCTGGAGCTGTACGAGAAGGTCAACGCCCTCGGCATCGGCGCCCAGGGCCTGGGCGGCCTGTCGACCGTGCTCGACGTCAAGATCAAGATGTACCCCACGCACGCGGCTTCCAAGCCCGTGGCCATGATCCCCAACTGCGCCGCCACGCGCCACGCCCATTTTGTGATGGACGGCTCGGGTCCGGTCTACCTCGACCCGCCTTCGCTGGACCTGTGGCCCAAGGTCGAATGGGCGCCTGACTACAACAAGAGCAAGCGCGTCGACCTGAACAATCTGACCAAGCAGGAAGTGGCCAGCTGGCAGCCCGGCGACACGCTGCTGCTCAACGGCAAGATGCTCACCGGCCGCGACGCCGCGCACAAGCGCATCCAGGACATGCTGGCCAAGGGCGAGTCCCTGCCCGTGGACTTCACCAACCGCGTGATCTATTACGTCGGCCCCGTGGATCCCGTGGGTGACGAAGCCGTCGGCCCGGCCGGCCCGACCACGGCCACGCGCATGGACTCGTTCACCGACATGATGCTGGCCCAGACCGGCCTGATCGCCATGATCGGCAAGGCCGAGCGCGGCCCGGTGGCCATCGAGGCCATCAAGCAGCACAAGAGCGCCTACCTGATGGCCGTGGGCGGCGCCGCCTACCTGGTCTCCAAGGCCATCAAGAACGCCAAGGTGGTGGGCTTTGCCGATCTGGGCATGGAAGCCATCTACGAATTCGACGTGGTCGACATGCCTGTCACCGTGGCCGTGGACGCGGGCGGCACCAGCGCCCACATCACCGGCCCCGCGATCTGGAAGGAAAAGATCGCCACCGGTGAGTTCAAGGGCATTGCCGTAGCTGGCGCTTAAACCGGCCTGATTCCGGGGCTGGGCCAACGCAGCCCGCCCCGGTCAATTCCGCCGCCTGCGGGCGGCGGCGCCCAGCACAAACACCGGCGCCCAGGCATACTGGCGCATCGGCCACTGCGGCCCGCATTCCTCGCTTCCATTCCATGCACCTCGCGTCCTCTCCGATCGGCATTTTCGACAGCGGTATTGGCGGCCTCAGCGTCCTGCAGGCGCTGCGCCATGAACTTCCCCAGGAACAATTTGTCTACGTCGCCGACAGCGGCAACGCGCCCTACGGCGAGCGCGGCGACGCGTTCGTGCAGCTGCGCACGGGAGCGATTGCCCGCTACCTGCGCGCCCAGCACGGCATCAAGGCCCTGGTGATCGCCTGCAACACGGCGACGGCCGCGGCCGTGGAGCAGTTGCGTGGCGAGATTCCGGATCTGCCGCTGATCGGCGTCGAGCCCGCGCTCAAGCCCGCGTCGCTGAGCAGCCAGACCCACCATGTGGGCGTGATGGGCACGCGCGGCACCGTCACCAGCGCCCGCTTTGCACGCCTACTGAGTGAGCACTCACAAAACACGCAATTCGCAGTCCAGGCCTGCGACGGTCTGGCCCGGGCCATCGAGCTGAGTACCGAGCTGCCACCGGCCCGGAACCTGCAGGACTCGGAGCTCTGGGCGCTGTGTGAGCGCCACACCGCCAGCCTGGGCAGGTTCGGCCTCCAGCCGGGCGAAATGGACACATTGGTGCTGGGTTGCACCCACTACATTTTCGTCAAGGACGAGCTGCGCGCCCTGCTCGGCCCCGATGTGCAGCTGATAGACACCGGTGTGCCGGTGGCGCAGCAGACACGGCGACTGCTGGCCAAGGCCGGCATGCTCGCGCCCGAAGCTGCGCCCGGCACGGAGGCTGCCACGCAGATCCAGCTCTTCACCACCGGCGGGCTGGGCAGCCTGCAGGCCGCGGCCCAGCGCTGGCTGGCTCTGCCGGCCGCGCAGTGCGCGCGCATAGAGATTTCCTGAAGAATGCGGTCGCTCGGCGCGCCGGGGCGCCGGCCGGAATGGCTTTCACTTGAGCCACGAAGTTAGGCGCCTTATAATAAGCCGGCTTTTTTATACCGCCAATCCCGGCTTCCGGCCCTTTCGGCCAAAGGCGAGCGTCGCCAAGCGCGCACTGCGCAAGTGAAAAGGATCTCTCCGTGTCCCAGTATCTGGTCGAACTCTATTCCCCCAATGACCGCTGGCAGGCTTTGTCTGCCGAGCAGCGCACACACTTTCTCCAGGGCATTCAGGCGGCAATGGCCAGCCTGTCCAGCCAGGGCGTCGAAATCCTGGCCTTGGGCGAAACCGAGGCCGGTATCGATCAGGCCAGCAGCCATCGCTATCTGGGCATCTGGCGCTTTCCCGACGCACGCACGCGGGACGCCTTGCTGGCCGGCATCCAGGCCAGCGGCTGGTATGCCTAC
>JAMNYN010000115.1 GCA_023622805.1 Pseudomonadota bacterium
GACCACGGTCACGGTGCGTCCACGGCTGCCGGGTGCCGCCAAGGGGCGGGGCGGGCGCGCGGGTGAATTCTGTCTGGGCCTGGCCCAGGCCTTGCAAGGCCAGCCTGGCGTCTGGGCCCTGGCGGCCGACACCGACGGCATCGACGGCGTGGAAAACAACGCCGGCGCGCTGGTGGCGCCAGAGACGCTGGCGCGCGCCCGCGCGCTGGGCATGCCGATACAGGACCACCTGGACCGCAATGACGCCTGGACCTACTTCCACCATCTGGATGACCTGGTGGTGAGCGGCCCCACGTTCACCAATGTGAACGATTTCCGCGCGCTGCTGATTTTGTAACCAGACGCAAGGGCGCCACAGGTCGCTGTGGCTGGTTATGAGGGTTCGACCCATTGGGTCGCGGGCAGCCGCCGCTTATATTGGCTGTACCTTGGATTTGCGGGACCGCCATGGCCTTTGATGCCGACCTTGCCCGAGCCGCAGGCCTCTCCGAAGAAGGGCGCCTGCCGGAGCCGCGTGCGCGCGCCGGCCCCATGCTGCGCAGCCTGCTGCTGATCATGGTGCTGGCGGTGTTGCTGGCGGGCGCGGGCAGCGCCTGGTATGTCCATGGCGGCGTGACCGAGGCGCTGCAGGCGCATGCCGCCGAGCAGCAGACGGAAGAGGTGGAAATGGTGGCGCGCCTGCTCGCCGGTCGCGTGGAACTGCAGCAGAAAGTGCTGCTGACCCTGGCCGACTCGATTCCCCTCGACCGCTTGGACGACAGCGCCAGCCTGGCGCGGGCCTTGCACGACGAGATACCGCTGGCCGAGTGGTTTGACTCGCTGAGCGTGGCGCTGGCCGACGGCAACCTGGTGGCCCATGTGCGCGCCGGCAAGGATCGCCCGCTGGAGTCGCTGGATGTCAGCGAACGCGATCTCTTGCGACGCACCCTGTCGGGCGGCAAGCCCATGGTGGGTACTTTGGTGCAGCCAGGCAGCGACGACCTGCGCATGCTCTATACCGCGCCGCTGCGCAGCAGTGCAGGCGAGGTGGTCGGCGTGATGGCCGGAGGGCTGAATCTGTCGTCCCAGGCCTTGCTGCCGCCGGCGGCTTCCGACAACTGGTCGGCCAGCCGCCTGATGCTGGTCGCCACCGACGGCCGCATCGTGGCGCATTCCAATCCCGCGCGCTGGCTGGGCCATGTGCGCGACGAGACGGGTCTGGGCACGCCCTTCATCAAGACCTTGCTGCAGCAATTGCCGGTGCAGATTCGCAGCGCCAGCGAAACCCATGGCGACTATTTGTACACCCTGGCCGGCATGCCCTTGCCGCAGTGGTTTCTGGTGCGCGTGACGCGGCTTTCGTCGCCGCCGCTGTGGGGCCTGTCGGGCTGGGGCAGCCTGGCCTTGCTGGGCGCGGCGGTGCTGGCCTTGCTGGCCGCCATGGCCATGGTCACGGCGGCCTACCCCTGGATGGAGCTTTCGGGGCGCGCCGTGCAGATGCTGCAGCGCCCCGTGCCCGGCCGCGCGCAGCGGATTGCTCGCCTGCCGCCCATGCCCAATGCCTGGGGCGAAGTCGCGGTGCTGTGGCGCGTGCTGCACGCCTTGTCGCGCCAGCGCGATGTCCAGGCCCGCCGGGCAGCCCATTACCAGGCCCAGACCGCGACCATTCTGGAGCAGGCCCCGGCGGCCATTGTGGTCACCCGCCACGGCCGGCTGGAGCTGCTGGGCGCGCAGGCCGCGCGCATGGTGGGCTATCTCCCCCAGGAGCTGCAGGGCTACCCCATGCGCCAGCTGTGCGCGTCGGATGCCGATTACCGGCGCGTGGTCGAGCGCATTCGCTGGGAAATGCGGGCCTATGGCCAGTTTGACGATGAAGTCTGTCTGATGCACAAGAACGGCAGCCCGGTGTGGCTGCGCATGCAGGGGCGGCGCATAGAGCGCGATGCCGGCGTGGCCATGGTCTGGATGGTCGACGATGTGACCGATCAACGCCAGGCGCGCGCCCATCCCGAGTGGCTGGCCACGCACGATGCGCTGACCCAGTTGCCCAACCGCGAAGCATTGACCCAGCGCCTGCAGCAGTGGCTGGAAGGGCGCAGCAAGGCGATGGCGGAGGCGACTGCCGTGGCGCCGGGCGACGGCGGCGTGCTGCTGTTCCTCGATCTCGACCATTTCGCATCGGTCAACGCCATGGCCGGCCATGATGCGGGCGATGCCGTGTTGCGCCACTTCGCGCGGCTGCTGGAAACGCTGGTGCGCCAGCCGGGCTGGGTGGCGCGCCTGGGCGGTGACGAGTTCGCCGTACTCCTGCCCGAAGCCACGCAGCGCCAGGGCCGGACCCTGGCGGACCAGCTGTGCGAAGCCATCAGCGCCTGGGAGGCGTCCTACCAGGGCCAGCGCTTCTGGCTGGGCGTGAGCATTGGCATGGTGGTGCTCAACGCCCGCCAGCCCAGCGTGGCAGCCGTGCTGCACGCGGCCGACATGGCCTGCTATGAGGCCAAGCGCCAGGGCAGGGGCCGGGTGCAGGAGCATTCGGCGGCGCTGGTGGAGGCGGAGAACCCGTGAGCTGCGCGCAGCCCCATGGGTTGTAGCTGCCTGCGGTTTTGAGGAATTCTGGAATTCTCTCTTGGGCAAGGCTCACGCCATTGATGACCCAAAGAAGCTATCCCGTTTCCTAGCCCTTGTGGATGCGCCTGCGGCGCGCAGGGCGCGGGCTGGTCGGTGTGCCGAAGGACACACCGACTTCGTCAACTGACTCGCCGCGGTTGTTCGAGCGGAGCGCTGGGGGCGTCAAGCCCCCGGCGCGTAGCGAGTTCCGCGGCGCAGCCCGTGACCGAGCACCGCAGGTTGCCCTGAGCGTCAGCGAAGGGACGCAGGAAGTAGGGCCGCATTCTTTTGCTTCCGTTTTCTTGTGCGAGCAAGAAAATGAAGTCGGCTGCCGGGCCGAGACCCGGCCCCTGCCCGTGGCAACGGCATGCCGTAAAAATCGAAGACACACCTTGTCCGACGGGCAGCGCCTGGGTGCCAGCACATCACGCGTCGTCATGCACCCGACCGAGCGCCCGCAACAGATTCTCCGCCGTGGCCGGCGCCGTCAGTTCCAGTGGCTGGGTGCCGCCGCGGCTCGCGGCCACGGCGTTGCGCAGGGCTTCGTAGACGCTGATGGCCAGCATGAACGGCGGCTCGCCCACGGCCTTGCTGCCGCCGACGTTGTCCTCGCGGTTGGCTTCGGGCCACAGGTCGACCTGGAAGTGGGCCGGGATGTCGCCCGCCGTGGGGATCTTGTAGGTGCTGGGCGCGTGCGTCGTCAGCAGGCCCTTGTCGTTCCAGACCAGTTGTTCGTTGGTCAGCCAGCCCATGCCCTGCACGAAGCCGCCCTCGATCTGGCCGATGTCGATGGCCGGGTTGATGCTGTGGCCCACGTCGTGCAGTATGTCCACGCGCAGCACGCGGCTCTCGCCGGTCAGCGTGTCGAGCGCGACTTCGCTACAGGCCGCGCCGTAGGCAAAGTAATAGAACGGCCGGCCGGTGAGGGTGGTCTTGTCGTAATGGATCTTGGGCGTGCGGTAGAAGCCGTCGCTCCACAGCTGGATGCGGTTGGCGAAGGCTTCGCCGACCACATCGTCCCAGCGGCGCTCGGCTTTAGGCGTGCGCACCAGGCCGCCGACAAAATCCACCGCGCCCGCGCCGCAGCCGTCGAGTCCGGAGACAAAGGCCGCGAGGTTGTTGCGCACGGTGCGCGCCGCGTACTGCGCGGCCCGGCCGTTGAGGTCGGTGCCGCTGGAGGCGGCCGTGGCGCTGGCGTTGGGAATCTTGCTGGTATCGCTGGCCGTGACCAGCACGCGCTCCAGGGGCACGCCCAGCTCGTCGGCGACGATTTGCGCCACCTTGGTGTTCAGCCCCTGGCCCATTTCGGTGCCGCCGTGGTTCACCTGCACGCTGCCGTCGGTGTAGACATGGACCAGCGCGCCGGCCTGGTTGAACAGCGTGGCCGTGAAGCTGATGCCGAACTTGACTGGCGTGAGCGCCAGGCCGCGCTTGATCACCGGCTGGCCGGCGTTCCACTCGGCGATCTCGGCCTGCCGCTGGCGGTATTGCGCGGACGCGGCCAGCGCCGGCATCAAGGCGTGCAGGATGTTGTCCTCGACCCGCATCTGGTAGTGGGTCAGGCTGCGCGGGCCCTGCGGGTTCTTGTCGTAGAGGTTGCGCAGGCGCACGTCGAACGCGTCCAGGCCCAACTGGCGCGCGATGTCGCCGATGATGGCTTCGATGACGATCACGCCCTGGGGGCCGCCAAAGCCGCGGAACGCCGTGTGGCTCTGGGTGTTGGTCTTGCAGCGGTAGGAGGCGATTTCCACGTCGCTGAGGAAATAGGCATTGTCGGCATGGAAGATCGCCCGGTCGGCCACGGGGCCGGACAGGTCGGCCGAGAAGCCGCAGTTGGCCAGCATGTCCAGGTGCAGGCCGGTGATCAGGCCGCCGTCGTCAAAGCCCACGTCGTATTCGTAGGCGAAGGGGTGGCGCTTGCCGGTGATCATGAAGTCGTCATCGCGGTCCAGCCGCAGCTTGACCGGGCAGCCGAACTTGCGCGCGGCCACGCAGGCCCAGACGGCCAGGTGGCCGGCCTGGGTTTCCTTGCCGCCGAAGCCGCCGCCCATGCGCCGGCACTCGACCTTGACCGCATGGTTTTCCAGGCCCAGCGCATGCGCGACCCAGTGCTGGACTTCGCCCGGGTGCTGGGTGCTGGAATAAATCTGCCACTGCTGCTGCTCCAGCGGCAGGGCGTAGGCGATCTGGCCTTCCAGATAGAAATGCTCCTGGCCGCCGACTTCCAGCTGGCCGCTGAGCCGGTGCTCGCTGCGCAGCAGCGCGGCCTGGGCATCGCCCCGGCGCACGAACACCGGCGGCAGCACATAGCTTTTCTGGGCATGGGCGGTGTGCACGTCGAGGACGGCCGGCAGGGCTTCGATATCGCAGCGCACCAGCCGCGCGGCGCGGCGCGCCTGGCGCATGCTGCCGGCGACGACCAGGCCTATGACCTGGCCCACATGCTGCACGCTGTCGATGGCAAAAATGGGCTCGTCGTGGCCGAACGCCGCCAGGATCTTGTCGCCGGGCACGTCGGCCGACAACACCACGCCGCGCACGCCGGGCAGGGCCAGCGCGGCCGCGCTGTCGACGCCGCGCAGCCGGCCGTGGGCCACGTTCGACAGAATCGGCGCGGCGTACAGCGTGCCCTTGAGTTCCGGCAGGTCGTCGATGTAATGCGCCGTGCCCTGGACCTGGGCCAGCGCGCTTTCGTGGACCGCCGACCGGCCCATGGCTGGGGTGGAGCGCGTGGGCGTGAGTGCCGGAGCCAGCGCGGGGGAGAGGAGGTGGAGGGCTTTCATGGCTGGACTTTCACGGCGGCGGCTTGCGCCAGGGAGGTCAGCGTGGCCAGCTGCGGGCTTGGGCCTTGCGATTCCAGCCAGTAGCGCTGCAGCAGATTGGCCAGCAGCGCGCGGCGGTAGCTGCCGCTGGCGCGCATGTCGGACAGGGGCTGGAACTCGGCGCTCAGCGCGTCGGCCGCGCGCGTCAGCGTGGTCTCGTT
>JAMNYN010000098.1 GCA_023622805.1 Pseudomonadota bacterium
TCGGTGGATGCGCTGCTGCCGCTGTGGCCGCAGGGGCAGGAGGTGTTGGCGAACTGGGGCGTGCAGCCGTGGATGGCGGCTGGCGCGCTGCCGACCGCTGGAGCTCTGTGGTGGGCTTGGACCCAGCTGCAGCGTCAGCGCTGGGGGCGCTCGGCGTTGACGGCGGCGGCCGGTCTGGCTTTGGCCTGGGCCGGCGTCTCGCTGCCGCCAGGCGGCCGCCCGCAAATGCTGTCCTGCAGTTTGCTGCTGCAGGCCGTGGGAGCGTCGGTCGGCACGGGCTGGGCGGCCGTGGTGCCGCAACTGCTGCCAGGCTGCCACGAATGGCCTTCGGCCGCGGCGGCCAGCACGCTGGCGCGGCCGCAGTGACAATGGAGACCTGGGCACGGCGTGGCGGTTTTGGTCGCTGGCCGTGGCAAGGATGTTGGGTGCAGGCTGCGGTCAACGCGGCCTGGCAATGATTTACAGAATGGAATGGACACCATGAGCTATCCCTCCCGCGTCAAACTGGTGGACGTCGGTCCGCGCGACGGCCTGCAGAACGAAAAGCAGACCGTGCCGGCCGCCGTCAAGATCGAACTGGTGCACCGTCTGCAGAATGCGGGCCTGCGCGAAATCGAAGTCACGAGCTTTGTGAGTCCCAAATGGGTGCCGCAGATGGCCGACAACAGCGAAGTCATGGCCGGCATCACGCGCCAGCCTGGCGTGCGCTACTCGGTGCTGACTCCCAATCTGCGCGGCTTCGAGGCGGCGCTGGCCAGCCGTCCCGATGAAATCGTGGTCTTCGCCGCGGCCAGCGAAGCTTTCAGCCAGCGCAACATCAATTGCAGCATCGCCGAGAGCATTGAGCGTTTTGCGCCCGTGGTCGAAGCCGCGCGTGCGGCGGGCATCTACGTGCGCGGCGCCATGTCGTGCACCGTCGGCTGCCCGTACGAAGGCGAGATCGCGCCCGAGCGCGTGGGCTACCTGGCCGGGCTGATGAAAGGCATTGGCGTGCAGCATGTGGGCGTGGCCGACACGATTGGCGTGGGCACGCCGCTCAAGGTGCAGCGCGCCATCGAGGCCACGCTGGCCCACTTTGCCATGGACGATATTTCCGGCCATTTCCACGACACCTACGGGCAGGCGCTGGCCAATACCCTGGCCGCGCTTTCCATGGGCGTGTGGCAGTACGACACGTCGGTGGCGGGCCTGGGCGGCTGCCCCTACGCCAAGGGCGCAACCGGCAACGTGGCCACCGAAGACGTGGTCTACCTGCTGCAAGGCATGGGCATAGACACCGGCATCGACCTGGATGCGTTGATCGATGCCGGCCAGTACATCAGCGATTTCCTCGGCCGCCCCACGCAGTCGCGCGTTGCCAAGGCCTTGCTGGCCAAGCGGGAAGCGAGTGTCTGTGACGCTGTCTGATATCCCGGTCGTGGCGGCCCCCGCCGTGGCCGAAAAGCCTCTGATCGACATTCCTGTCGCGCTCGCCCAGCGCGCGGCGCAGGTAGCGGCCGAAGGCGGTTTTGCCGCGGACTTCGACGGCGTGGTCACGTCGCCCTGCATCAGCGTGTGCCGCATGACGGCGGACCGCAGCCATTGCCAGGGCTGCTTTCGCACGCTCGATGAATTGCGCGCCTGGGGCAAGGCCGATGCCGACCAGCGCCGTGCCATCTGGGTGCAGCTTCTCGCGCGGGCAGGGCTGCCCCACCCGGGTCATGTGGCCCCCACGCTTGCTCGCTCCGCGTAGCCGCGCTGGGGGGCGGAGCCCCCCAGATGCATTTTTCCTTGGGGCCGTCCGCCGCCTTGGGGGGGCCGCAGAGGTGCGGCCCGGCGGCGGCGGGTGTCGCCCTTGTTGAGCTCTGGCCATATCGATCAACGCCCTTCGCTTGTGCTGGTTGTGGCGCGCCAGCGATTGTTCAACCTCAAAGCCTTGCCATGAAACACATCACGTTCCACCTGGATTTTGTCTCGCCCTATGCCTGGCTGGCCTTCGAGCGCATGCCCGAATTGCTGGAAGGGCTGAGCTATACGGTGCAGTACCGGCCGGTGCTGCTGGGCGCGCTGCTGCAGCGCAACAGCAACCCCGGGCCGGCCGGCATTGCGACCAAGCGCGCCTGGACTTATCGCCACGTGCACTGGCTGGGCCAGTCGCTGGGCGTGGGCCTGGACATGCCCGCGGAGCACCCGTTCAACCCCCTGCCTTTGCTGCGGCTGGCGCTGCAGTGCAGTGATGACGGCAGCATCAATCGCTTTGTCGCGGGCGCCGTGCTGCGCCATGTATGGCAGGGCGGGCAGGGGGCGCTGGAAGCACCGCGCCTGCAGGCCCTGACGGCCTTGCTGGCCGAGCAAATGCGCCCCGGCGAGCAGGCCGCCGAGCAGGCCAAGGCCTGGCTGCGCGGCAACACCGAGGCCGCGGTCGAGGCCGGCGTGTTTGGCGTGCCGGCCTGGGAGGTGGACGGCAAGCTGTTCTGGGGGCTGGACGGCCTGCCCATGCTGCGTGCCTACCTGGCGCAGGACCCGTGGTTTGACGCCGCGCATTGGGAGCAATTGCCGCAAACGCCGTCCGGCCTGGCGAACTGAGGGAGCAGTAGGCGCGACACCGCCGCCGCCGGGCCGCCTCAGCTGGGGGGCTTCCCCCCCAGCGCGAGCCACACGAAGTGGGCAAGCGTGGGGGCCATTTTCCACATCCCAAAAAGACAACTACGGGTTGGACCTGGGAATGTCAGCGCTGCGTCAGTTTGGTGCAAGTTCCGGTTGGTTTGGTGTCAGAGAGGGGTCAGTGCCGTCTCCAAGAATGGGGGTGACCGCTATCTGCGGTGCCCATAACTTACAGGAGACAAACGCATGGCCATCAACGCTTCACCCGGCGTGGGTGTCAAAGGGGTGGCACCACGCCCCATGACGCCAGAAGAGCGCAAAGTGATTTTTGCCTCATCCCTCGGAACGGTTTTCGAGTGGTATGACTTCTACCTGTATGGCTCGCTCGCAGCCATCATCGCCAAGCAGTTCTTCAGCGGCCTGGATGAAGGCTCGGCCTTCATTTTTGCCTTGCTGGCGTTTGCCGCCGGCTTCATCGTGCGGCCTTTCGGTGCCCTGGTGTTCGGCCGGCTCGGCGACATGATCGGACGCAAGTACACCTTCCTGGTCACCATTTTGATCATGGGCCTGTCGACGTTCATCGTCGGCATCCTGCCGACCTATGCCTCGATCGGCGTGGCCGCACCCGTGATACTGATCATTTTGCGCATGCTGCAAGGCCTGGCGCTGGGTGGTGAGTACGGCGGTGCCGCAACCTATGTGGCCGAGCATGCGCCGCATGGTCGCCGTGGTGCCTACACTTCGTGGATCCAGACCACGGCGACGCTGGGACTGTTCCTGTCGCTGCTGGTGATTCTGGGGGTGCGCACCATGCTGGGCGAAGCCGCTTTCGCGGACTGGGGCTGGCGCATTCCCTTCCTGGTGTCCATCCTGCTGCTGGCCGTGTCGGTCTGGATCCGCATGACGCTGTCCGAGTCACCAGCCTTCCAGAAAATGAAGGCCGAAGGCAAGACGTCGAAGGCGCCGCTGGCTGAATCCTTTGGTCAGTGGAAGAACCTCAAGATCGTGCTGCTGGCGCTGTTCGGCCTGACGGCCGGCCAGGCCGTGGTCTGGTACACGGGTCAGTTCTATACGCTGTTCTTCCTGACACAGCAGCTCAAGGTGGATCCGATCACGGCCAACCTGCTGATCGCTGCCGCGCTGTTGATCGCGACGCCATTCTTCGTGGTGTTCGGCACGCTGTCGGACAAGATCGGTCGCAAGCCCATCATCATGCTGGGCTGCATCCTGGCCGTACTGACCTACTTCCCGGTGTTCAAGGCGCTGACCGAAGCCGCCAACCCGGATCTGGCGGCGGCCCAGGCCAAGAACAAGGTGGTGATCATTGCCGACCCGGCCGAATGTTCGTTCCAGTTCAACCCTACGGGGACGGTCAAGTTCACCAGCTCCTGCGATGTGGCCAAGCAGGTGCTGGCCTCGGCGTCGGTCAGCTATGACGCCGTGGATGCGCCCGCTGGCACACCCGCGGTGATCAAGATCGGCGAGACGTCGATTCCCAGCTTCTCGTCCAAGGGTCTGCCGCCAGCGGAAGCCAAGGTCAAGGATGCGGAGTTCAAGAAGGCCGTGGCCGAAGTGCTCAAGGCGGATGGCTATCCGGCCAAGGCCGATCCGGAGAAGATGAACAAGGTGCTGATGGTGGTGATCCTCACCTACCTGGTGTTGCTGGTGACCATGGTCTATGGTCCCATCGCCGCCATGCTGGTCGAGATGTTCCCGACGCGCATCCGCTACACCTCGATGAGCCTGCCGTATCACATCGGCAATGGCTGGTTCGGCGGCCTGCTGCCGACGATGTCGTTTGCCATCGTGGCGCAGACCGGCAATATGTACAGCGGCCTCTGGTATCCCATCATCATCGCCGGCATGACGGCCGTGGTGGGCACGCTGTTCGTGCGTGAAACCAAGGACATCGACATCTACGCTGGCGACTGATCCGCTTGCAGCCCCTGGGCCATGGCCCAGGGGGCTTTTCATGGCGCAGAACAGGTCTGCGCCATGAAAAGTGTGGTGAAGAAGCATCAACACTTGGCCGGATCTGGGGGGTATGCAACCATTTCTGCGCCGAGGCACCTAGAATTTTTACAGTAGTCACCAGCGGAGCAACTCAGACGGAGTGCCGCGGCCCTGTCTACACCGGCTGGACTGAAAATCATTTAGGAGAACCCATGAACAAGACCCAACGCGCATTGCTGACCGCTCTGGCCCTCGCAGGCACCTCGGCCGCCATGGCCCAAAGCAGCGTCACCCTTTACGGCCGAGTGAACACCACGGTGGAACACCAGAAGTCGGGCAACGCCAGCGTCACTGGCATGTTCAACAACGCATCGCGTTGGGGCATCCGTGGCACGGAAGATCTGGGCGGCGGCCTCAAGGCCGGCTTCGCGCTGGAAAGCGGCTTTGCTTCCGACACCGGTGTCGTGGCGGGTCCCTTCTTCGGTCGCCAAAGCGAAGTGAACCTGAGCAGCAACCTCGGCATGCTGCGCCTGGGTAACTTCATCTCCGAGTCGTACTACGCCACGGCCGACTACATCAGCATGCACAACCACGACACGGGTTCGTCGGCCGACATGCTGTACACGTACCTGATGCGTGACACCAACAAGCTGGCCTACCGTCTGCCCGCCTTCGGCGGCTTCACGGCAGAAGGCGCGGTTTCCATGCACGAGAAGGTTCCAGGCGCCAGCAATGCCTATGACGTGGCCCTGAACTACGGCGCAGGTCCTCTGGGTCTGGGTCTGGGTTACACCAAGGCTCCAGGTGCAGTCACCTCCTTTGGTAACGGCGTGAACGACGCCCAGCAAATCGGCCTGCGCGGCTCGTACGTGACCGGTCCCGTGACTCTGGGTGCCTACTACCAGTACGTCAAGCTGGACAACGTGAACGGCTCCGGTGCAGACGCCAAGCGCCACGCTGTCCGCCTGGCCGCGATGTACACCAT
>JAMNYN010000561.1 GCA_023622805.1 Pseudomonadota bacterium
ACCTGGGCGCCGATGTGATCAAGGTCGAACACCCGAGCCGTGGCGATGACACGCGCGACTGGGGCGTGCGCGTGGGCAGCCGCAACACCTCGTACTTCAACAGCGCCAACCGCAACAAGCGCTCCATCAGCCTGGACCTGCAGTCGCCCAAGGGCCAGGAAATCGCGCTGCAGCTGGCCGCGAAAAGCGACGTGGTGATCCAGAACTTCAAGGTCGGCGGCGCCGAAAAGCTGGGCCTGGGCTACGCGCAACTCAGCGCCCTCAACCCGCGCCTGGTGTACTGCTCGATCTCGGGCTACTCGCGCTCCGGCCCCGAAGCCAAGCGCCCAGGCTACGACCTGGTGGTGCAAGGCGAAGCCGGTCTGATGGCCATGAATGGTGAAGAAGGCCAGGGCCCGCTCAAGTTCGGCGTGGCCGCGGTGGACATGTTCACCGGCATGTATTCCGCCCAGGCCATCCTCGCCGCCCTGTACGAGCGCCACAGCACGGGCAAGGGACGCCATGTGCAGATGGCGCTGTACGACTGCGGCCTGATGATCACCAGCTACTACGGCATGGAAGCGCTGCTCAAGGACGGCGACCCGCCGAAGTTCGGCAACGCCCACCCGTCCATCGTGCCCTACGGCGTGTTCGAAGCCGCCGACGGCCCGCTGGTGATCACCGTGGGCAACAACGGTCAATTCCAGCGCTTTTGCAACGAAATCATCAACCACCCTGAATGGGCGACCGACGAGCGCTTTGCCACCAATACCGCACGCTCGGCCCACCGCCATGTCCTCATGCCGCTGATCCACGCAGCGCTGCGCCAGCGACCACGGGCCCAACTGCTGGCCCAGCTCACGGCCGCGCAGATTCCCTGCGGCGAGGTGCTGGGCCTGCTCGATGCGCTGCAGTCCGAGCGCACGCAGGCCGCGGGTCTGCTGCACCGCTATGACGACACCGAAGCCGGCACGCAAGCCATGCTCGCCCCCCCTTACGCCATGGACGGCGAACGCCTTCCAGTGCGCATGCCCCCGCCCCACCTGGGCGAACACACCGACGCCGTGCTGAGCGAGCAGCTGGGAATGGCCCCAGACGCCATTGCCGCACTGCGCGCGAGCAACATCATCTAAATAGCGTTTTTTACTGGAGACAAGATATATGACCAAGCCGCAAGCTTCCCTCAATCGCCGCCATCTGCTGGCCGCTGGCGCCGCCGGCGCACTGAGCGCCGTTTCGGGCATCAGCTTCGCCGCCGACCCCGCCTGGCCCAACAAGCTGGTGAAGATCGTTGTCGCCTTCCCGCCCGGCGGCCCCACCGACACGGCCGCGCGCATCGTGGCGCAAAAGCTCAGCGAACGCCTGGGCCAGACCATGATCGTGGAAAACCGTCCCGGTGCCTCGGGCTCGATCGGCACGGCCGCGTTCATCAAGTCCCCCGCCGACGGCTACAACCTGTCGATGTTCGGCATGCCGGCGCTGCTCGCTCCGCTGCTGTTCAACAACAGCGCCTACGACGTGCGCAAGGACTTCATGACCGTGGCCACGGTGTATGACCTGCCCATGGCCATCGTCATCAACCCACGCGTGCTGCCCAACGTGACCAACCTGCAGCAGCTGATCGCCCACGCCAAGGCCGCGGAAACCCCGCTGAACTACACCAGCTCGGGCACCGGCAGCTTCGGCCACCTGTCGATGGAGCAGCTCAAGGACCTGGGCGGCTTCGAGATGCAGCACATTCCCTACCGCGGCAGCGCCCCCGCCGTGACCGACCTGATCGGCGGCCAGATTCCGGTGATGTTTGCCGACGTGGTCGCCGCCCTGCCCCACATCCAGGCAGGCAAGCTGCGCGCCATCGCCGGCAGCTCCAACAAGGCCAAACTGCTGCTGCCGGGCATCAAGTCCGTGGCCGAGCAGGGCTTTGCCGGCTTTGACGCCGACACCTGGGGCGGCCTGATCGCCCCCCTGGGCACGCCCCGCGCCGTGGTGGACCAGCTGAACAAGGAACTGAAGGTGATCCTGGCTGACCCCGAGCTGCAAAAGAAGCTGATCGGCGCGGGCGCCGTGGCCAGCTACCAGGACTCCGAAACCATGCGCAAGCGCCTGGCGGCCGACTACACGCGCTGGAGCAAGATCGCCAAGGACAAGAACATCTCGGCGCTGTAAAGCCAGGCGCCCCGCAGCCGCAGTTCACGCGCAGCTCTAGGCAAAGTAGCGCTGCGTCAACGTGATCGGGCTGCCGGGGGTGCCGAGCATGCGCGAGATATCAACCGCCGGCAAGGCCTTGGCGAACAGCCAACCCTGGAAGCTTTCGCATCCATTGCTGCGCAAAAATGCCAATTGCTCGGCTGTTTCCACACCTTCGGCCACCACCGGCAGACCGAGGGTGTGGGCCATCGCGATCACCGCGCGCACCAGCACCGCATCGTTGTCGTTGTGCGTGAGCTGGCGGATGAACTCGCGGTCGATCTTCAAGCGTGACACCGGCAGCAGGCGCAGGTACGACAACGATGAGTAGCCCGTGCCGAAATCGTCCAACGCAATACTGAAGCCCAAAGCGCAGAGCCTGGCGAACACCTGCCGGGTCGTATCGGGGTCGGCCATGGCTTCGGTCTCCGTGATCTCGAGTTCGATCAACTCGGCCCGCGCGCCGTACTGGTCCAGCAATTGCTGCAGGCGCATCGGCAACTGCTGCTGGCGAAACTGCTGCGCCGACAAGTTGATGGAAACGCGCACCGGTGTTCCGTTGTCCGCCCACTCTGCGGCCTGGCGACAAGCGGTTTCCAGCACCCAGTCACCCAGCGGATGAATCAGGCCGGTGGAGACGGCGACTGGAATGAAACGATCGGGCGGCACGTTCCCCAACTCGGCATCCTGCCAGCGCAGCAGCGCCTCCACGCCCACAATGCTGCCTGTGCTCACATCCACCTGCGGCTGGTAGTGCAGCTCCAGGGCCTGCGCCTCGACGGCACGCTTGAGCCGCTCGTGAATCTGGCTGCGTTGGCGCAGGGCTTCACTCATTTCGGGCCGGTACATGGCGTGCGTGCTCCGCCCATGGGCCTTGGCCGCGTACATGGCCATGTCGGCAAAACGCATCAGCGTGCCTGTGTCCTGCGCATCATCAGGGAACACGGTCATTCCGATGCTGGCGCTCAGGCTGACCTCACCCATCGTGAGCTGGCAACGCGCCGAAAGACTGCGCTGCAGCTTCTGCGCGACCTCTACCGCATGGTCCTTCGATGGCAGCTCGGGCAACAGCACCGTGAACTCGTCACCACCGAGCCGAGCAATCACATCGCCGGCGCGCAAGCCGCTGCGTAGTCTGCGTGCCACTTCGATCAACACCTGATCGCCCGCCGCATGGCCGTGGGAATCGTTCACGTCCTTGAACTCGTCGAGGTCCAGCAGCAAGAGCCCCATCATCCGGCCACTGCGCCGTGCCCGCTGAATGGCCTGCTCGAAGTGCTGCATGAACATCCACCGGTTCACCAGCCCCGTGAGTCCGTCGTGCGTGGCCTGGTAGTGCATATCTTCCTGCAGACGCTTCACCGCGGTCATGTCACGTATGAACACCACCGCCACTGAGCGCTCGCCCATGGCGCAGTGCCCCAGGGCGATGTCGACGGGTACCGGCAGGCCGTCCTTGCGCATCAGTTGCAACTGACTGACCATACCCATGGGACGTGACACCGGGTGCAGAAAAAAGCTCTTCACCAGATGGCTGTGCTTGCTGCGCATGTGCAGCGGCAGAAACACGCTGATCGGCTGGCCCCACAACTCGTCGGGGCTGTAGCCCGTCAACAACTCCGTGGCCGGGTTGGCTTTGAGGATGGTGCCGACATCATCCACAATAAGTATGCCGTCCGGAGCAGCTTCCAGTGCGGCCATGGCGAGGTCTTCTTCGTTGGAAGTTCGGTACATTTCACATCCCTTGCTGGAACACCGATGCGGCCTCGTCAAGGCGCAAGGCCTGCTCGCCCAGCACCTGGCTCAGTTGGGCGTTGTGCTGCACCTGCACGGCGTTGAGCTGGGTCATTTGCTCCAGCTGTGCCAGCGCCAGGTTGATCTGCGCCACCCCATGTGCCTGCTCCTGGCTGGCCAGGCGTATGCCGTCCATCATGGCGGCCACGCGCTCGACGACCTGCACGGCGTCGGTCAGCATGCTGGCGGCCGACGCTACGCTGCGGTTACCCACATCGATTTGCGCGGTGGATGCGTCCATGAGTTGCTTGATCTCCTTGGCGGCACTCGCGCTCTTGACCGACAGGGCGCGCACCTCCGAGGCAACGACCGCGAAACCCTTGCCGTGCTCACCTGCGCACGCCGCCTCGACCGCGGCATTGAGTGCCAGCAGGTTGGTCTGGAAGGCAATGGCGTCGATCAGGCGGGTGATGTCGGCCACCTTCTGGCTCGATGCCGAGACGCCGCGCATTTCTTCCTGGGCTTGCGCCACCATGGCCGCGCTTTGGGATGCCACGCGCACCGCCTGCGCCGCCATCTGCGCGGCCTGGATGGCGGTCTCGCTGTTGCTGCCGACGGTCGCGGCCAGCTGTTCATTGGCGGCGGCGGTTTCCTCCAGGCTGGCGGCGGCCTCCTGGGTGCGCTGGGCCAATTCATCGTTGCCCCGCCTGAGATCGCCCGCGCCGCTGCGCAGACGCACCACCTTGCCCTGGATGTCACCCACCAACGAGATCAGGTTGAGCGATGCCTGATCGATGCCTCGCATCACCACGCCGATCTCGTCGCAGCGGTTCAGGAACAAAGGGGCGGCGCGCTGACCGCTGGCCACCGCCTGCGCCTGCGCCACGAGCTGTCGCAGCGGACCGTGCAGCGCAGTGCGCAACCACCAGCCGCTGAGCAGCACGGCCAGCGTCCAGCCCGCCAGCACAGGCCATTGCGATGCCGGCGGCCCCCCCGACCACGCCATGGCTGCGGCTCCCACCAGCCATAAGGCACTCAAGCCCAGGCACATGCGCGTGGCCAGCGAAACGAAACGCCAGCGCGTGTGCCAGCCCATCAGGCTCTTGCGCACCACCTGGCCGCGCAGCAAGCCCATCTGTCGGCTTCCCGTGCGGATCTCGCGATAGACATTCTCGTGCGCGGCCACGCTGTCGCGGTCGGGCCGGGTGCGCACCGACAGGTAGCCCGTCACTTCTCCCTGCTGGCGGATGGGCGCGGCGTTGGCGCGCACCCAGTAGTGATCGCCATCCTTGCGGCGGTTCTTGACCAGTGCCGTCCAGGTGCGACCGCTCTTGACGGTGCTCCACATGTCATCAAAGGCCGCGGTCGGCATGTCGGGGTGCCGCACCAGGTTGTGGGCCTTGCCATACAGCTCGTCGCGCTGAAAGCCGCTGCAGGCGATGAAGGCGTCGTTGGCATACGTGATGCGGCCCTTCAGGTCGGTGGCAGACAGCAAGGTCTCATGCTCACCCACAGGGTACTCGCGCTGCGTGACGGGGCCGTTGTTTTTCATAGGGGAAGTAGATCAGGTCAACATGCA
>JAMNYN010000290.1 GCA_023622805.1 Pseudomonadota bacterium
CCTGGGGATTCCAGACAACCGCGACCATCGCCGCGGTCGCCGCCGTGGTGCTGGTGCTGCCGCTTGCCGCATGGGTGCTCAAGACACGGCCGCAGGACGTAGGCCAATGGCAGGACGGCGAGGTCGGCGCGGCGCAGGGCAAGGCGTCCGCGTCGGTGCAATGGAGCGTGCGCAGCGCCATGGCGACCCGTCAATTCCGCAGCCATGTGCTCGCATTCGGCGTGGGGCTGATGGTGCAAGTGGGGTTCTTGAGCCACCACGTTTCGATTGCGATTCCTGCGCTGGGCGCGCAAGGCGCAGCCACCGCAGTGGTCTCGGCCGCCGTCGCCGCCTTCCTGGGTCGTCTACTGCTGGCGCGTTATGCCGACCAGGTGGATATACGCCGGCTCGCCGGCTGGGTGTTTTTGCTGGCGGCGGCTTCACTCGTCTCCATGGCATTGCTTCCGGGGCCCTGGGCCCTGATGGCGATGAGCGTCAGTTTCGGCTTGACCGTTGGCAACGTCACGACGCTGTCCCCGATGATCATCCGACGGGAGTTCGGTGCCGCGTCGTTTGGCGTCGTCTTCGGCACGGCCGCGGCATTGATCCAGTTGGCCATGGCGCTGGGCCCGACGCTGTACGGGCTGCTGCGCGCCAGCTTCGGCAGCTATGCTCCCGCGCTCCTGCTCTGCGGCCTGCTGAATCTGGGAGCGGCCCTCGCCATCACCTGGGGTGGCAAGCGCCCATTGCCGGCGCCGCGCACGGCAGACCTGATGTCTGCCAGCGCATAGGCGCAAGGACTGTTGTTCGTCATTCAGGAGCCGCTCATGGAAACACCATCAACAGGCGCCCGCCGAGGCCCCAAGCCCAAACCGCATGTGCGTGAAAACCTGCTGCGCGTAGGCGTGAAGATGCTGCACGAGGGTGGGTTCACGGGCACGGGCATCAAGGACATCGTCGATGCCGCGCAGGTGCCCAAGGGCTCCTTCTACAACTATTTCGAGAACAAGGAAGCTTTCGGCAAGGAAGCGATCGACTACTTTTTCGACAGCGGCATCGCCAAACTGCGAGAGCGTCTATCGGACGCCAACACGCCCGCCCTGGAGCGTTTGCGCCACTATTTTGAAAGTCGTGCCCGTGGCTTTCGGGCCGGGGGCTATGCCAAAGGCTGCCTGCTGGGCAATTTCAGTCTGGAGGTGGCCGATCACAGCACTTTGATGCGTGAGCGGCTTTGCGCGCATTTCCAGACATGGAGCGCACTCTTCGAAGCCTGTATCGAAGAGGCGCAGAAAACTGGTGCCATCCGCAACCCCTTGCCGGCAGCGGTACTGGCGCCATTTCTTTTGAACAGCTGGGAAGGCGCGCTGCTGCGCATGCGGGCGGAAAAAAGCGATGTGCCGCTGAATCAGTTCATCGAAGTCGTTTTTGAATCACTGCTGGTGTGAAGTGAAACCGGCATGCGCGGGCGATAAGCGTTCCTCATGGTGCCCGGCGCTGGATCAACTCGGCCTTGTACAGCCGGTTGAAAGCCACGTCTATGACACATGGGCTGCGGGTTGCTCCTGTTCAGGCACAGGGATCGCGCAGGGCATGGGATTTTCCAGAAAGAAGCGCAGCATTTGCGCGCTCGCGTCGACACCGGCGGGGTTCGTATAGCTCGCGTCCGGATGACCGCCCGACCATGCATGGCCTGCGCCGCGCAACTGCCAAAACTCGGCCAAGGTGCGGCCGGCGCTGTCCTGGTAGATGGTCTGGCTGTAGCCTTGCCCCTGCGCGGACTGCCCTTCCACCAAGCGCGCCTCCGCGTTCTGTGCCCCCCTGGCCGCCAATGCCGCGGTGATGACGGCAATGCCGTTGTTGATGTGGACCGTGTTGTCGGCATCACCATGGAAGACGATGGTTGGCGGAAAGGGGCCTGCGGCAGGTGCTGTCGCGAGAGGCAGGCATCCGATGCGCATGACGGTGAGTGCCGAGACCCCATCCGTGGCACAGCCCTTGGGCAGTCCGGAATGCACGCCGATGGCTGCGAACACCTCCGGATAACCAATCCCGAGGATGTTCGCCATTGCACCGCCAGCGGATAGGCCGGCAACAAAGATGCGTGACATATCCACCTGGTGGTTCGCTGCTATCGACAGCGTGAGCGCTGCCAACACGGCGGGCTCTCCGCGGCCCCGCTGCTGGTGCAGCGGTTTGAACCAGTTCCAGCATTTCTGGAGGTTGTTGCGCTGGCTTTGTTCAGGGTACAGGGCCACGACGCCTAACGCCCGCGCTTGGGCGTTCATTTGAGTCCCCGCCGCAAAATCCGCCGCATCCTGGCGGCATCCGTGCAGCATCACGACCATCGGTCGCAGCGGTTCACTGGGGGTCTTCGGCGGAAGATACAGCTTGTAGGCGAGCGTGCGGCCCCGGTGCGTGAACTTTCCGTCGATCCATTGTTCCTTGTGGCGGGCAGGCGCAGTTGCGTTGTTGCGCGGCAGCCCCTTGGTCAACGCGGCCTCGCTCGGAGCAAGCCTGGGTTTGGGGTTGGTCGGGCCCGTTAGCGCATCCGTGGGGTGGCGGAGCTTGGGAGCCCGGCGTTTGGCGGGTTTTTTCGCCTGTCGCTGGATCTTACGGACCCATTTTCCGGCCTGCACCCATACTTGTCGAAGCAGATATTTCACGCATTCTTTCGTTGGATTTTCGAGGTCCGTACGCGGTCAAGAACTTGCACGGTTGACCTCCTTGCACTGTCGTTGAGCTGCGCATGTTGCGCTGCAGCATTTCCTCTCGACCATTGGTAGGCGGTGTCCTACAGTGTGAGCGAGGAGGGCGTGGCGTTCACGGGGCAGGGAGTTGTTGGTGAGACATCTTGTGCCTGTGCCCATCTCTCTGCACGCTGGCAACCAGGGGTCGGTCAACGCGGCATGCATGCCGTTCAGGTATTGGAAGTCGGCGGCGCAATCAACTTGCACCAGCGCGGCCAATCCCGTACGCTGGCTCGACATCCACACGCAACGCTTGAGCCCTTTCGGGCCGCCGGGCCGGTCTTACGGGTGCGCAAAGGAATCCAGCCATGCCAAACCGATCGAACGGCCTCGCGGCCGAAATGCAATCCGTGCGAACGCTGGCGCTCGTTGGCGCCGCGGCCGCGGGCAAGAGCTCGCTCGCCGAGGCCTTGTTGCACAAGGCGGGAGCCATCGGAGCGTGCGGCAGCATCGAGCGCGGCAGTACCGTCAGCGACCACGACCCGCTGGAGCGCCGCATGCAGCACTCGCTCAATGCATCGGTGATGCACCTCACGCATGCCGGCACGCGCATCCACTTGATCGACACGCCCGGCGGCCCCGACTTCCTCGGCCAGAGCATGCCGGCGCTGGAGGCGGTCGAGACGGCAGCGGTGGTCATCAATGCCGCCACCGGCATCGAGCCGATGACGGTGCGCATGATGGCGTACGCCGCCTCGCGCCGCCTCGCCCGCATGATCATCGTCACCAAGGCCGACGCGCAAGGCGTCTCGCTGGCGGGCCTGTTGGCCGACATCCAGGCGACCTTCGGCCGCGAATGCCTGCCGCTGAACCTGCCCGACAGGGTCGGCCGGCGGGTCGTGGACTGCTTCTTCAACCGTTTCGGGCAGACTGACTTCGGCCCCGTCGAAGCGGCGCACCGCGCGCTGGTGGAGCAGGTAGTCGAGGTCGACGCGACCTTCGTCGACCGCTACCTCGAAGACGGCGACATGGATCCGGCCGAGCTGCACGCGCCGCTCGAGCAGGCACTGCGCGAAGGTCACCTGATCCCGGTGTGCTTCGTCTCGTCGCGCAGCGGCGCCGGCGTGGCCGAGCTGCTGGATGTGATCGTCAAGCTCCTGCCCAATCCGACCGAGGCCAACCCGCCGAACTTCATCGTTGGCGAGGGCCCACAGGCCAAGCCCATGGAAGCCAAGCCTGACCCGACGCTGCATGTGCTGGCGCATGTGTTCAAGGTCACGATCGACCCCTATGTCGGCAAGCTGGGCATCTTTCGCGTGCACCAGGGCACGGTCACGCGCGACAGCCAGCTCTACATCGGCGACGGTCGCAAGCCCTTCAAGGTGGGCCATCTGTTCATGCTCCAGGGCAAGGACCATGTCGAGGTGTCGCACGCGGTGCCGGGCGACATCGTGGCGGTGGCCAAGGTCGACGAGATCCATTTCGATGCCGTGCTGCACGATGCGGAGGAAGACAGCCATGTGTCTCTCGCGCCGCTGGCGTTTCCGGTACCGATGTACGGCCTGGCCGTGGAGCCCAAGCGCCATGGCGACGAGCAGCGCGCCTGGGAGATCCTCGGCAAGCTCGCGGCCGAAGACCCGTGCTTGCGCGTCGAGCACGTGGCCGCGACCAATGAGACGGTACTTTACGGGCTTGGCGAGCTGCACCTGCGCATCGTGCTCGAACGCCTGCGCGAGGTGTACCGCTTCGAGGTCCAGACGCGGCCACCGCGCATCGCCTACCGCGAGACCGTGACCGCGCCGGCCAATGGCCACCACCGCCACAAGAAGCAGAGCGGCGGCGCCGGCCAGTTCGCCGAAGTCTTCCTGCGCATCGAACCGCTCGCGCGCGGCGCGGGCTTCGAGTTCGCCGACGAAGTCAGGGGCGGCACGATCCCGGGCCAGTTCATCCCCGCCGTCGAGAAAGGCGTGCGCGAGGTGCTGGCGTGCGGCGCGATCGCCGGCTACCCCGTGGTCGATGTGCGTGTCGTGGTGTACGACGGCAATCACCACAGCGTGGACAGCAAGGACATCGCCTTTGCGACCGCCGGCCGCAAGGCCTTCATGGCGGCAATTCGCGAGGCCCGGCCGGCCGTGGTCGAGCCTATCGTCCAGATCGAGATCGCCGTGCCCGAGCATTCCGTTGGCGACGTCACGAGCGACCTGTCGTTGCGGCGCGGGCTGGTCACCGGTACATCGAGCCTGGGGGCCGGCACGGTGGCCATCAGCGGGCAGGTGCCCGAGGCGGAGATGGCCAACTACCAGTCGCGGCTCAATGCGATGACCAGCGGCGAGGGCCGCTACACCATTGCGTTGTCGCACTACGAGGCCGTGCCGCCGGCCGTCCAGCAGACGCTGACGGAGCAGTACCGGGTGCACGAAGACGACTAGGGAAAGCGCAGCGCCATTCGACCGCGATGTCCTGTGTGCCCACAGCAGCTTGTTGCTGAGCGACCCAGTTGCTCTTTGCTTTCTCTCTCGCAGCGAGCCGAAGAGGAGGCAGACGCGATCTTGCTGGACAGGCTGGCCGCTCAGGCAACCCTATCGCGTTGCTTGCACACGCGCGACTTGGGCGTACCGTGAGACCAACGATTGCGATCAACCTAGTTCTTGTGGTGAATGTTCGATATGCAGCGATTGCCGTCATTGAGACAGCCAAGTCCACCGACCACCTCATGACACTCCTCGGCCGCTCGAGCCTGCGAGCATGATCTCTGCGGGGGGCGCGCGCTCATACCTTGGCGAGGAAGGCCGCCGCATCACCCGCTTGGCGAGGAAGGCCGCCGCATCACCCGCTTCACACTTCCAGTCTGCGAAGACCCCAATCAGATTGCATTCCACGCAGTGGCAAGCGATGTAGTACCAGCGCACGTCATGTGTGCCCTCGTACACGGAGACGCCGGACATCAGCTCGAACGCCTCGTTCTCGCACACGCACTCATGCGCCTCGGGGGCGGCCTCTTCAACGTAGTCCGCGCTGTCGCCCATCAGGTGTTCCTGCCCGCAGTCGGTGCAGGTGCGGATTGCCACGCCGGCTTCTTCATCTGTCTGCAGCGCAAAAGTCCGGCACCCGCAATCGCATTTGGACGAGGCAAACCGGACGGCCTCATGGCGATTCGCAACGCTGTAGCTGCGCAGCTCGGCTTGTGTGTCGCCGGACGTCGTCCCGTACCAGAACTCGCCCTTCTTCGTCAGTGCCATTGATACTGTTCCATTCTTCAAGGTGGGCTTCCCGGCAGACCTGACGCCAGGCTTGCC
>JAMNYN010000224.1 GCA_023622805.1 Pseudomonadota bacterium
CGCGTCCAGCCCGCCCCACACGCCCAGCACCGTCTCCAGCAGCGCGCCGTCCAGCGGATAGCACTGCTGGCGCCAGTAGTCCTGCACGGCTTCGCGGCGCAGTTGCTCTTCGTCGGCCGCGAGCTCTTCATCGAACAGATTGCCGCTATCGAACGCGTGTTCGCGCAGCATGCGCTGGCACCAGGCGTCGATGGTGAACACCGCCGCATCGTCCATGCCTTCGGCGGCCATGGCCAACCGCCAGGCGGCCCGGTCGCGTGCCGGGCCTTCCGGGTAGTCACCCAGCAGGCCTTGCAGCAGCGTGTCGTGCGCCTCGGGCTGGCGGTCGCCGCGAAAGCACTGCACGGCTTCGGTCAGGCGATCGCGGATCCGGTCCGACAGCTCGCGCGTCGCGGCACGGGTGAAGGTCATGACCAGGATGTCGGGCGGCATCAGCGCGTTCGGATGGGCGTCGCCGTCGCCATGGCCCAGCACCAGCCGCAGGTAGAGCGCGGCAATGGTCCAGGTCTTGCCCGTGCCGGCACTGGCTTCTATCAGGCGGCTGCCCCACAGCGGGAAGTCGCGCGCATTCAATACATGGCTCATGCGAGCTCCTGCGGCGGTAGGTAAATCATGGGCGCCACGGCCCCCGGCTCCAGCACTTGCACATGCTCGGCCAACCAGGCCAGCAGCGGCGCATGCACAGCTTCGGCCAGCGGAAAAAAGCGCCCGTCTTCGGTCAAGGCCTCGAAATCGGGGAACAACCGCGCCCAGCAGGCGTCGTCGGCTTCGCCTTGCTGGGCAAAACCATCGCCTTCGTAGGCGGTCTCGGCCCGCGCCATGTCGTCGCTGGAAGCAGCCGCGGCCAGCGCGGTCTTCAAGGGCAGGGGCAGCGGACCGTCCTGGCCGGCCTGCCAGACCTGCAACAGGGTCTGGCACTGCGCCAGCGCTTCGCCCGCGGGCATGGGCCGCAGCACCAGCGTGGCGTCGCGCCCGGCCACAATGCCTTGCACCTGCACGCCGCAGGCCGCGGCCACCAGGCTGCGCAGATACGGCAGCAGCACGGAGCCCGGCCGGACTTCGCCCTTGTTGCCCAGCAGCGCGCGGGGCTGCAGCTCCAGCCAGGCCGGCACGGCTTCACCGTCGCGGTCGGGCACGCGCAAATCGTCAAGCCAGTCCTCGAACACCAGACCGTCCAGCTCCAGATGCAGGCGTTGACGCTGCACCGGCCGGTCGAGCAGGCTGCGGTGCGCCAGCCAGGACTGCAGCGACGGCACGACGCTCGCCTGCAGCTCGGTGCGCTTGCGCTCGCCAAGGCCCGCCAGCGGCAAGGCGCCGGCCCGCTGGATGCGCGCCAGATGGCCGGCCACCCGCTGCTCCAGCGTGGCGCTGGCCAGTTGCTGAGGCGCGGCTTCGATGTCCGCCACCACCTGCAGCTGCAGTTGCTGCACAAAACCATAGGCCGCCAGGCCTTCGACGCCGAACGCCTCCTCGTCGAACGTCACCTGCTCGTCCTGCTCGAAACGCACGTTGAGCCGGTGGCGGAAGAACGCCTGGGCCGGATGGCGCACAAAGCCGTGCAGTTGGGCCAGCGTGAGCGGCACCGCGATATCGGGCACGAACGGCGGCAGGGGCGGCACGCCCTCGCCCGCGGCCTGCGCCAGATGGGCCGCGCGCCATTCGCGCGCATAGGTGCGCAGCAGCGAATCGGGCGCGAAATAGCGGCGGCTGAAAGGCTGCAGCGGGTGGGCCACGGTGCGCTGCTCCAGCAGGCTGTCGTCGCCCATTGCGCCGCCCTCGCCGCACCAGCCCGCGGCCAGGTAGTCGCGCAGTTGCGAGACCAGCACCGACGGCGGCTGTTCGCTGTTGTCGCGCACGCTGCGGCCGGCCCAGCTGATGTAGAGCATGCGCCGCGCCGACAACAGGGCTTCGAGCATCAGCTGGCGGTCGTCGTCGCGCCGCGCGCGGTCGCCCGGGCGCAGCTGGCCCGGCCAGGCCATCAAATCGAAGTCGCTGCGCATGGCGCGGCGCGGATAGTCGCCGTCGTTCATGCCCAGCAGACACACCACCTGGAAAGGAATCGCGCGCATGGGCATGAGCGTGCAAAACGTCACGCCGCCGGCGCGAAAGCGGCTGTCCACCGACGGCTGCTGCACGATTTCCAGCCAGGCCTGCTGGGCCACGACCAGTTCGATGCGCTCGCCAAAACCACCCAGCTCGCAGGCTTCCAGCCACGCCGACAGCGCGGCATCGAGCGCGGCCAGCATGGCGCGGTCGCTGTCGGTCTGCGCGACGAAGAAGTCGGCGAGCAACTGGCGAAAGCGCTGCGCCCAGCCCACGGGATCGGCGTCATCGCCGGCCAGCGCCCACCAGTCCAGCAGGCGCTCCAGCAGGGTCGCGAGCTGGCCCGCGAGTTCGGCGTCCAGGCCGCCGACTTCCACATAGGGCTCGATCTGCGCGATCTGCGCCAGGCCCTCTGTCCCCTCCAGCGGCCCGCTGCCGCTGGCAAAGCCCAGCAGCATGCGGTACAGGCCGAACCAGGCGCTGTTCTGTTCGCCGCAGGCCGCCAGGCCCAGGGCACCACGCTGCTCGGCGTTGAGCCCCCAGCGTATGCCGGCCCCGGCCATCCAGGCGCTGAGCTGCGGCAGGTCTTCCGCCTTGAGGCCAAAGCGCGCCGCCGCCGCCGGCACGTCCAGCAGGTCGCGCAGTTCGCTCAGGCGGCAGCGCTGCTGGGGCAGGCGCAGCAGCCACTGCAGCGCCGCCACCAGCGGGTTGTTGTCGCTGGCGCTCAGGTCGGCGATATCGAACGGAATATGGCGCGCATCGTGGCGGCCGTACTGGCCGAAGACGGCGCGTATGGATGCCGCCACGCCTTCGATGGCCGGCACCATCACCACCACGTCGCGCGGCTGCAAGACCTGGCCGTCGGGCGCATCGGCAGCCGGCTCGGCGAGCAGCGCCAGCAGCTGGTCGTGCAGCACTTCGAGTTCGCGCACCATGCTGTGGGCGCAGTGGAAGACGATGGAACGGTCTGAGCGCGCCACCGCGCTGCGCGGGTGCTCGGCCAGCGGCACCATGTCGCGAATGCACTGCTGCACCTGGGCCAGCAAAGGCGCGTCCAGGTCCACTTCCTCGTCAAAGATGTCCACGCGCGGCAGCTCGGCCGCAATGCCTTCCGGCAGCACGGTTTCGAACGCGTCGAGCTGGCGCACATAGTCGCGCGCCTGCCGCCCCCAGGACGACAGCAGCGGATGCGCATGGGCATGCATCATTTCCAGCGGCAGGGCCGCCAGATCGCGGCCGTTCTTGAGCGGCTGGCGGCGGCGCTGCATGCGCAGCAGATCGCGGCCGTCGATGGCATCGGCCCAGTGAAAACGGCAGGGATTGGGCACGGCCAGCAGGATCTGGCTGTGGCGCGCCATGGCCGACAGCGTCTGCAGCATGGACAGCGGCAAATGGCTCATGCCGAACAGCACCACGCGCCGCGCCAGCGGCTGGGCCAGGGGCTCGCCGCTTTCCAGCACTTCGATCACGCGCCGGTGCAGCTGGGGCCGCGTGCTCGCACGCTCGGTCTCGTCCAGTTCGGCCAGCACGCAGCGCCACAGCCGCGGCTGCCACAGCTGCTCTTCGGGCACGGGCTGGGCCGGCTTGCCCGGCGCCAGCAGCATGTCGCGCCGCTCGGCCCAGGCATCGAGCCAGTCGGCGCGGTAGATCTGGTACTGGTCGAACAAATCGGCCAGCCGGTCGGCGAGCTGCAGCAGCCGTTGCGCGTCATCTCCCCTCAAAAAGCCTGCAATCGGTGCAAAGCCCTCCTGCGCCGCGCACTGCGGCAGCAGGCGCATCAGCCGCCAGGTCAGCGCCGTCTTGTCCAGTGGCGACTGGCGCGGCACGGCCGCCGCGCCCAGCACCTGGCGGTAGCTGCGCCACAGAAAGCGCGCGGGCAGCTCGACGCGCGCCGCGGCGCACACGCCCTGGTCCTGCGCCAGGCCCATCTTGAACCACTCGGCCATGCCGTTGCTTTGCACCAGCACCACCTCCTGCTCCAGCGGCCCCAGCGGGTGCGCGCGCAGCCAGGAGAAAACGGTCTCGGCCAGGGTTTCGGTGCGGTTGCCGTGCAGGGCGATCAGCCCGGGCTGCAATGTGGATGCCAACGTTCTTTCCTCCGAATGGGGCGGCGGCGGACACGGATTTTCCCTGCGTGCCGGCGGCGCCAAAGGCAGAGCTTAACGCGGCCGCACAGGGCTGAGCCCACAAAGAATGTTTCCTGCATTGCATATGCGTTTTTCCTCCTTGGCCGGCGTTCCTGGCGCGCATAGATTCAATGCCCTGCCGCCCCATCCCTCCCGGCGCGTTCGCGCCCCCTGACCTGTCTGCCCTATGCCATCCACTTCCTTTTCATGGCTGCCTGCCACCACGCTGCGCGCCTGGCTCAATGACGGCGCGGAAATCGCCCTGCTGGACGTGCGCGAAGCCGGGCAATTCGGCGAAGGCCACCCCTTTTTTGCCATTCCCGCGGCCTATAGCCAGCTGGAAAAAGAAGTTCCGCGCCTGGTGCCGCGCCGCGCCACGCGCGTGGTGCTGCTCGACGCTGGCGACGGCGTGGCCGAACGTGCGGCGCAGCGCCTGGCGGCGCTGCAATATACGCAGCTGCATGTGCTGCAAGGCGGCGCGCCCGCCTGGGCTGCTGCGGGCTACGTGCTGTTCAAAGGGGTCAACCTGCCGTCCAAGACTTTTGGCGAACTGGTGGAGCACGCTTTCGACACGCCCCGCCTCTCGGCCCAGGAGCTGCAGCGCCGCCAGCAGGCGGGCGAGCCGCTGTTGCTGCTCGACGGCCGCACCCTGGCCGAACACCGCAAGATGACCATTCCCGGCGCCACGCCGGTGGCCAACGGCGAACTGGCGCTGCGCTGGCATGCGCTGGCTCCCGACCCGCACACGCCCATCGTGGTCCATTGCGCGGGGCGCACGCGCAGCATCATCGGCGCGCAAATCCTGCGCAGCCTGGGCGTGCCCAATCCCGTGCTGGCCCTCGAAAACGGCACGCAGGGCTGGGCCCTCGCAGGCCTGCCGCTGGAGCACGGCAGCGCCCGCAGCGAGGCCGCCACCGCCCCCCCGCGTGCGCAGGACCAGGCCGCCGCCGCCCAGCTGGCCGCGGCGCTGGGCGTGCCGCAACTGACGCCCGCCCAGGCCCAGGCCTGGATAACTGACAGCACGCGCACCACCTATGTGCTCGACGTGCGCAGCGCCGAGGAATTTGCCGCCAGCACGCTGGCCGGCGCCCGCCATGCGCCGGGCGGCCAGTTGCTGCAGGCCACCGACCAGACCATCGCCGTGCGCCACAGCCGGGTGCTGCTGCTCGACGACGAGGCCGTCCGCGCGCCCGTCGTGGCCAGCTGGCTGTGGCGGCTGGGCTACGAGACGGCCACGGTGCAAGGCGGCATCCATGCCCCGCTCCACGTTCCGGCCGAGC
>JAMNYN010000088.1 GCA_023622805.1 Pseudomonadota bacterium
AACAAGGGCGTGGCAATCATGCCGCCAATGCTGGCGCCCAGCATGGCGGTGGACATGGCACGGCCTTGGAGCCGCTCGAACCACGGAGCCAGCGTGCTGCCCACCGTATTGGTGGACAGGCATGTCATTCCCACTCCCAGCATCAGGAAGGCTGCATACACCTGCCAAGGCTGCTGGCAATGGGGCAAGGCCGCCACTCCCAGGGCCATCGCCAGTACGCCCGCCGCGACGACCGGGCGCGGCCCCCTGCGTGCAATGAGGCGCCCCACGCTCACCATCAGCACGGCGCTGACGACATAGGCCGTGGTCACGGCGGTGGACACCGTAGCGATAGAAAAGCCTTGGCCGCTGGTCAGGGCGTACACGTAGACGCCCATGCCGAAAATACCCAGCGACCAGCTCACCGTGACCCACAGCATGCAGGCGATCACGATCCGCCAGCCATAGAACGCCGTCTTCATGACAGCGACACGCCATGGGCGAGGGCCTGGCGAAATGGGGCAAAAAGAGACGTAAAGGACATCCGCAAGCTCCTGAAGAAAGACAACACGCTGCGGGCCCATTCGCCGAGCGAAAATTCCAATGCTGAAATTATTATATGACCGGTCGTCTTGAATTGTTCTTCAGGATGAAAGACGGTGCTCCAGTTGGAGCCCCCCCACGTCCTTGGCGCGCCGCGAACACCCGGCGCGCCTTGGGTTGACTAGGCGCGCGACTTTCTCGCCGCCACGCGCGCATTCCACCAAAAGCCCAAGATCACCAGCGCCACCATCAGCAACTGGGCGAGCACGCTTTGCAGCGAAGGATAGATACCCAGAAGGTCTATGCGCGGCCCGCTGAAGGTCGAAGCGCCCAGCCATCCCGCCTCCTGGAGGGCGGCGATGCCCTTGCCGGTGAGGACTACCGCCAGCACCGCGACCAGCGCGGAGCTCCAGCTGAAGAACTTGCCGATGGGCAGTCGCGCACTGAAGCGCAGCAGCGCCATCGCGATGATGACCAGCACGACCACGCCGCTGACCAGCCCGCCCAGCACGGCGTGGTGATTGCCCTGCTCCCACAGGGCGGCGTAGAACAGAATGGTTTCAAACACTTCGCGATAGACGGCAATGAAGGACAGGCCGAACAGGAACCAGGCGGACTTGCGACTCAAGGCCGTGGAGAGCTTGTCGTGCAGGTATTGCTGCCACGCGCCCGCCATGCTCTTCTGGTGCATCCACATGCCGACGCTCAGCAGCACGACAGCGGCAAAGAGCGAGGAAAGGCCTTCGGTCACTTCACGGCTCGCGCCGCTGATGCTGACAAAGTAAGTCGCTATGGCCCAGGTCACGGCGCCCATGGCCAGCGCGCCCACCCAGCCGGCGTGCACATAGCGCAGCATGTCGCCGCGTTCGGCCTTGCGCAAGAACGCCAGCATGGCCACGACCACCAGCAGCGCTTCCAGCCCCTCGCGCACCAGGATGGTAAAGCTGCCGAGGAATGCCGCCGTCGCATCGGCGCTCGATCCGAGCAAGGCATCCGCCTCCTGGAACAAGCCGTCGATGACGGTGAGCTGCGCCTGCAGTTCGGGCATGGCGGCCTTGCTGCTCAGCAGCGAGCGGTAGCGGCTCATTGCCGTCTCGATGCGGCCCATCAAGGCGGCGTCGCGCGTGGCCAGCGTCGGCTCTATGGGTTCTACGCCATCCAGGTAGGCCGACAGCGCGAGATCCGTCGCGCGCGCAGTTTCGCCTTTCTCGTAGGCCTGCACGCTTTGCGCCAGTTTCTGTCGGGCCACGTCGAAACTCAGGCTGAGCTTTTGCACCACGGCCTCGGGGTGGGAATGCAGATAGGCCATGGTAGCCGCCGCGGGGGCTTCGCCCACCTGCCCGGCCAGGTCGGCCTGGGTGGTGCGAGACAGCGCATCCAGGCTCGTCAGCTGCGCGCGCACGGCGGCGTTATCGCCCCAAACCTTTTCGCCGGCTTTGACTTCGGCGTCGTCATGGGCGAACTGGCCGATGAAGAAAGCCAGGGCCCAGCGGTCGGATTCGGAAATCGTGCCGAAGCCCGGCATGGCCGTGCCTTCTATGCCTTGGGAGATGGCCTGGTAGAGCGCGAACGTGCTGCGTTCGCGCGCCCGGTCTTTGTCGGTGAAGGCCACTGGGCGCGGCTCCAGCTGCAGACCCGCAGGCCCGTCGCCATGGCCCGTAGCGCCATGGCATGCCGCGCATTGCGCCTGGTAGACAGCCGCGGCCAGGGCCACTTGTGGAGCGCTGGCCGGGGATGACGGCACGGGGTAAGCGGCGAGCAGATGGTTGGCCAGTGCCTTGGCCAGAATCGCCACCTCGGCGGGAGACTTCTTCGCCTCGATGGCGTTGGACAGCGTCTGCGCCTCGGCGACCAGGGCGGCCTGCTCGGCGTGGGGCTCGAGCGCCGCGAGCTTGGTCCGGCCCGTCCTGGCGAACTCGCGCATCTCCTCGAACTCGGAGGCGTTGATGACCGCGCCGTCCTTGACCGCGCCGGGATAGTCCACGGCGAGGTAGTCAAGCAATTGCCAGATGCGCCGGACATCGGCCTCGCCGGCATGTGCCGCGGCCGACCAGGACAACATCAGCGCAAAGACAAATGAAGCCCAGACGCGAAACCACGATGAAAACGCCATACAACGAGACCTGTAAAAGAGAATGATTCTAGTTTCGACTGGAAGAGCCTGCTTCCAACAAGGCGGCAGGCGGCCCAGGGCTGACTAAACCGTATCGCTCCTGTCTGCCGCGGCCACGATCCGGCGCACCAGCGGGTGGTGCTGTCCGCGCCGCGACCAGATCGCATGCACTTCCTCGTGCAGGTCGGGGCACTCGCCCAGCAGACGCAGGCCACGCACCAGCCCCACGTCCTTGGCGCCCAGCTGGCTGACCGGGAACACGCCCAGGCCGCGCGCCGCGAACACGGCCAGCAGCGCGCTGTCTTCGAACTCGCCCACGATGCGCGGGCGTATGCCCAGATCCTGGAACCAGTGGTCCAGCGTGGCGCGCAGCGGCGAGTGCGAGGTGGGCAACAGCACCGGCAGGTCCTGCAGCGACTGCGGAAAGCGGTCGCGCACCGACTTCCTGACCAGCGAGGCCGGCCCATACCATTGCAGCGCGGAGCGCGCAATGCGTTCGCTCGACAGCCGCTGATTGGCATTGCGCGGCGCGGCCTGGCCCGCGAACACCACGTCCAACTGGTGCAAGGCGAGCTCGGACAGCAGCTCGTCCAGCTCGCCCTCGTGGCACAGCAGGCGCAGCTGCGGCGTCGCCAGCACCGGCTCGAGCAAGGCATGGGCCGCAAGCTTGGAGATGCCGTCCGACAAGCCCACCGACAGCCGCGCAACCTGGGCATTGCCCGCTTCGCGCACTTCCTCGGCAATGCACTGCCCCAGCTGGAAGATCTCTTCGGCGCGCGCATACGCAGCCTGGCCGGCCTCGGTCAGCACCACGCCGCGGCCCGATGGCTTGAGCAACTGGTGGCCCAGGGCCTTCTCCAGATCCCGCACCTGCGCGCTGATGGTCTGCACGGCCATCTCCAGGTGATCGGCGGCGCGGGCAAAGCCGCCCTGCTTCGCGACCATCCAGAAATAGTAGAGATGGCGGAAGTTCAGCATGGGCGTTCTTTCGTAAAAACCGAATACCTGCATCGGTTGGACATGGTGTTTTCGAGATCCCGATTTGGCCATACTCGATCATTGCCATTTTTCAGAATTCGATATTTCATGTTTTACGCACTCAGCTGGGTTCTCTCGTTCGCGCTTCTGGCGCTGTGGTCGCTGGCCTGTTGGGGCATGCACGCAGTCACCGTCTGGGCGGTCGCGAGCGCGGGCGCCCTGGCCAGCGGCACCGCCGCCATGAACGCCGTGCTGGTGCCGAACTGGCTCAGCGTCTGGATGCCGCCCGAACTGGCTGGGGAGTTCCAGGCCATGGTCGCCGCCATGGGACCCATGGTCCAGTCGGCGCTGGAAACGGTGCCCGCGCTGTCCGGAGCCGTCACGGTGCTCGCCTGGGCTCTCTGGGGTCTGGGCGCAGTGGCCTTGCTGGCCCTGGCCGTGGGCGCCCATGTGCTGATCGCCGTGCTCAAGCGCCGCAGCGCTGGCCCCGCGAACTCCGGTACCGCCACCGGCGGCCGCGCCGCCATCCGCTGACGCCCTACTCCGCCGGTTTCGAGGGCCGGCGGATGCGCGTGGAGCGCGTGGCCACCAGCAGGTCATACAGTTGCTGGGCCGCGGGCGACAGCGATTTTCCCCGGCGCTTGATCAGGCCCATCTGCCGCGTGACGATGGGCTCGATCAGCGGAATGCTCACCAGCGTGGGGTGGTCCTTGCCCGGCATGGCCAGGCTGGGCACGGCCGCCACGCCCAGGCCGGCCTCGACCAGGCCCAGCAGCGTGGTCACATGCTTGGCCTCATACAGGCACTGGGGGCGGTCGGGCACGTTGGCCAAGGCCAGGTCCATCAGCAGGCGGTTGCCCGAAGTCTTTCCCACCGACATGAAATCGTGCTGACCCAGTTCAGCCCAGGTGACTTTCTTGCGCTTGGCCAGCACATGGTCGCGCCGGCAGGCCGCGACAAAGCGCTCGGCCAGCACCGGCTTGAACTCGATCTCGGCCTCCTGGCTGCCTATGAAGTTGAGGCCGAAATCGGCATCGCCCTGGGCCACGGCCACCAGCACCTCGTTGGCGCTGGCGTCATGCACTTTCACGCGGATCTTGGGAAAGCGCTCGTGGTAGCGCTTGACCACCTGGGGCAGGAAGTAATAAACGGCCGACGGCACGCAGGCAATCGTCACCTCGCCCATGCGCCGCGCCGCCACATCGCCCAGGCCCATGAGCATGCCGTCCAGGTCATCGAGCCAGACCCGCGTCTTGCGCGCGAAGTCGCGCCCCACGGCCGTGAGCGTGACGCGGCGCGTGGTGCGGTCGAGCAGGCGCACGCCCAGCGCTTCTTCCAGCTTGTCGATGCGGCGGCTGAAGGCCGGCTGCGACAGATGGATGAACTCGGCCGCGGCGCGAAAGCTCTGCAGCTCGGCCACCGCGGCAAAGGCCTGGATATCGGCGAGATCGAATTTCTTGTTCATGGCGCGCGCTTTCAAGGCATGGGTCTGTTGCACGGCGTGCATCAAACGTTAGCAACATTGCAATTCACGGATGTGATTTCACCATGTAAACGGGCCTGCAGCCTATTGCGCCTGGTGCATCAATCATTGCCAACAATGCAATTCACAGAACAGATCAAGCGTCGCACCATGCCAACCCATGAGCTACAACCTTCCTTGCGTACTGATGCGTGGCGGCACCTCCCGGGGCCCGTTCTTCCTGGCCGACTGGCTGCCGCGCGAACCCGCGGCGCGTGACCGCACACTGATCGCCGCCCTGGGCTCGCCCCATGAACTGCAGATCGACGGCCTGGGCGGAGGCAACTCGCTGACCAGCAAGGTGGCCATCGGCGTGGATACGCGGCCCAACTGCGGCAACATGCTCGCCGGCGTCGGGCCTTTCGCCATCGAACAGGGGCTGGTCGCTGCATCCGGGCACACCACCACGGTGCGGGTCTACAACGTCAACACCCGTTCCCGAATCGATGTGCAGGTCTGCACCACCGGCGGTAGCGTGCACTACGACGGCGACGTGCACATCGACGGCATACAGGGCACGGCCGCACCGGTGCTGATGAACGTCCTCGATGCCTGGGGCGCGGTCACGGGCCAGATCTTCCCCACCGGCCAGCGCATGGACACCATCCAGGGCCTGCAGGTCACCTGCATCGATGCCGCCCAGGTGATGGTGCTGGTACGGGCGCAGGACCTCGGCCTGCGCGGCAACGAAAGCCCGGCGC
>JAMNYN010000082.1 GCA_023622805.1 Pseudomonadota bacterium
CGGCACGAGCCGCTGAAGTTTCTTGTAAAGGGAAGCGCCAGGGTCTCGCTGCCACGTTCCCAGCCACGGAGAATCGGCCTGAAATCAGGTCGGCGCCCATAGCGCACGCATTTTAACGTGCGGGGCCGCAGCACCCCGACCCTGGCGGGCACCCGCTCGCCGCCCCCTAATGTCAACTGTAAAACTACGTATTCACCGCTCGGATTTGCGCTATCAGCTATACCAAAACCGTCCATCGCGGCAGGCAGAGCCGGCCTAGAATTTGCCATCCCCCCATTCTCCAGGAAACACCGTGACGCCTTTCAGCCGCCGCCAACTGAGCCAATTCATCGCGTTGGCACCGCTGCTTGCCCTGCCGCTGGGCGCGCTGGCCCAGACCTACCCCAGCAAGCCGATCACGGTGGTGGTTCCCTATGCCCCGGGCGGTGGCGTAGACATTGTGACGCGCATCGTGGCGCAAGAGCTGGGCACGGCCTTGGCCCAAACGGTCATCGTCGACAACAAGCCGGGCGCATCGACCAACATCGGCATGGCGGCCGTCGCCAAGGCGCCCGCCGACGGCTACACCCTGCTGACGGCCTCGCCCACCCTGGCCAGCAACGGGGCGCTGTTCAAGAAGCTCAACTTCAACCCCAGTGAAGATTTCACCGCCATCGGCAAGATCGGCTATGCGCCCCTGGTCATCGTGGTGCCCGCCAAGTCGCCCTTTCAGTCGCTCAAGGAGCTGATCCAGCACAGCAAGAAGAACAAGAACGAGCTGTCTTACGGCTCCGCGGGCAACGGCAGTTCCGGACACCTGGCCAGTGAACTGCTGATCCAGGAAACCGGGCTGAACGCCATCCACATTCCCTACAAGGGCGGCAGCCCGGCCATCACCGACTTGCTGGGCGGCCGCCTGTCGTTCATGTCCATCAACCCGCTGGAAGTGATATCCCATATCCAGTCGGGCTCGCTCAGGGCGCTCGCCGTGTATGGCAGCAAGCCCACGGCCTCGGTGCCTGGACTGCCCACCACGCAATCGCTGGGCTGGCCCAAGCTGGAAGCGACCGTGTGGTGGGGCTTGATGGGCCCCAAGAACATGCCTACCGATGTCGTTCAACGACTCAACAGCGAGCTGCAAAAAACCCTGTCCCGCAAGGATGTGCAAGACCGGCTCGCCGAGCGCGGCGCGATTGTCGACACGGGCTCGCCGCAGAAATTCGCCGAATACAGCAAGTCGGAAATCGCCAAGTGGGGCCAGGTCATCAAGGACGCCGGCATCCAGGCGGACTGAGCCACGAAGCGGCAGCTCGCCGCTTTCTTGATTGAAACCAGAATGTTCCAACGCACCCTGTGGATCGCCATGCTCTCCCTGCTCTCTAGCGCCAGTACCCACGCGGGCCCCGCGGAAAATGCTTCCGCCCATCCGCCTATTCGCATCATCTCCTCCATGGCGACACGAGAAATCCTGTCGGATCTCTCCCGGCGCTTCGAGGCGCAATCGCCCCACCGCGTCGTGCTCGAATCCGTCGGCGGCGTGGACGCGGAACAAAGGGTCAAGAACGGCGAGAACTTCGACGTGGTGATTCTGGCCTCGGGCGCAATCGACCGGCTCGCGGCCGGCGCAGCGCTGGAGCCCGGCAGTGCCCTGGCATTTGTGGACTCCAGCATTGCCGTGGCGCAACGCGAAGGTGCCCCCCAAATCGACATCCACAGCGAGTCGGCGCTGCGCCAGGCGGTCATCGCGGCCAAAAGCATCAGCTACTCCACCGGGCCTAGCGGGGTGTATCTGCAGAATCTGTTTGAGAAATGGGGCGTTTCCCAAGCACTGAAGCAGCGCACCATCGTCCCCAAACCGGGCATACCGGTGGCGACGCTGGTGGCAAGCGGTGAAGCCGAGATAGGCTTTCAGCAGCTGAGCGAGCTGATGCACGCCAGGGGCATCACCGTCATCGGAGCGCTGCCCGCGGAAATCCAGGCCGTGACCACGTTCTCGGCCGCCATTCCGAAGAACAGTGCGCAAAAATCCGCGGCCCGCGATTACATGCAATTCATCACTTCGCCCGCCGCCTACCCGGTGATGGAAGCCAACGGCATGAAGCCCGCGCGATAGGCCCGCGGCTGGCTGCGCTTACGCGGCCGCGGGCGCAGACGATCGCAGCGCCCGGAACACCAGCAGCGACGCCGTCATGCTGACGCTCAGGATCATGCCCAGGGCGCTATAGGCCGTCAGACCGCCAGCGCTGCCCAGCGTGATGGCCGTGGCGGCGCAGCCCATTTGCAGGAATCCCAGCAAGGCCGAGGCCGCCCCCGCCTGCTGGCCGAAAGGCTGCAGCGCAATGGCCGTAGCCAGCGGGTTGAGAATGCCCATGCCCAGCAGGAACACGCTCAGCGCCACGCTGAAGAAGAAGAAATCCGCCTTGCCGACCAGCAGCGCCAGACTGCCGGCCAGCGCAATGCCCATGCCGGCGCGCACCACCCGCGCCGCACCCCAGCGGCGGGCCAGGCGCGGCGCGAGAAATCCCCCGGCGAACACCACCAGCACCGTGGCCGCAAAAAACACGCCCATGGCCAAGGCAGACAGCCCAAACCCCGTCATCAGGATTGCGGGCGCCATGGAAAAGAACGCGTACAGCGCGCCTATGACCAGGCTCACGGACAGTGCGGGGGCGATGAAGCGCCGGTCGCGCAGCAGTTGCCCATAGCCGGCCAGCACCGCGCGCAGCGACAGCGTGCTCCTGTGGGCGCTGCCGTGCGTCTCCCCCAGCCGCAGGCGGTAATGCACGGCCAGCACCAGGGCCAGCACGCCGACGAAGCCGAACGTCGCGCGCCAGCCCAGGGCGCTGTTGAAGGCCTGGCCCAGCAGCGGCGAAAAACCAGGCGCCGCCGCCATCGCCACCATGATCAGCGACAGCACCCGCGCCAGCTGCTCGCCATCGAACAGGTCGCGCGCAATGGCCCGGGCCAGGACCGAAGTCGCGCAGACGCCCAGCGCCTGCACGATGCGGCCCACAATCAGCTGCGGCAAGCTCGTCGCCAGGATGCACAGGACGCTGCCCAGCGCGAACGTGAGCAAGCCCCCCAGCACCAGCCACTGGCGGCCAAAACGGTCCGACAGCGGGCCCACGAACAGTTGGCCCAGCGCAAAGGCCACGAAGAAGCTGCTCAGCGTGGCACTCAAATCCTGGGTGGACGCATGCAGCGCCAGCGCCATTTCAGGGAAGGCCGGAAGAATGATGTTGGTCGCCAGCGCACCGAGGGCGGCCAGTCCGGCCAGCAGAAACAGCCGCTCTCCCGTGAGCTCGCCTCGGGCCGGACGCGCGCCCGCCAGGCCCGCGTCCAGGGCCGCAGGGCACTTGAGCGGCGTCATGGTGCCGCCCCTTCGGTGCCCGCGCCATCCTCATCCAGGTCGGCAATGCAGGCGTCCAGCAGGACATGCAAGGCCGCCACCTGCTCCACGCCCAGGCGTGCATTGAGCGCCAACTGCGCGGCCTTCCAGGCGCGCTGGCCTTCGGCCTGCTTGGCCCGCCCGGCTTCGGTCGCGTCGACCAGACGGCTGCGCGCATCGTCGCCCGCGGCCACCGTCACCCAGCCCTGGGCCACCAGGGGCTGCAGGTTGCGCGTCAGGGTCGAGGCGTCCATCTGCATGCGCCGGGCCAGATCGCCGGGACGGATGGGCCCCAGCTTGACCACATGCGTCAGCAACGCATACTGGGTGTTCTTGAGCCCGGCCGCTCCCACGTAGCGATCGTAGTGGCGCGACACCATGCGATCGAGTTGGCGGATCTTCAGGTTGGTGCAGCCTTGCGGCGTGGTGGCGGTTTTCATGCAGATGATTGTAGCTGCAAGCATTGCATCTGCAATCTTTCAGGCAAAAAAGGGCCGCAGCCCCTCAAGGCTGCGGCCCTGCTCCAGGGGCTGGCGTGGCTTAGCGGCCGGCGGCTTGCAAGCCCTGGCGGCGCGGTGCGGCCGCGTCGCGGCGGTCCAGCGCCCCGCTCCAATGGGTCAATGCCAGCGACAGCAGCACCACCACGGCGCCTATCCAGGGCGTGTGCTGCAGGCCCCAATGGCTCACGATCAGGCCGCCGGCCCAGGCCGCGAAGGCAATGCCCAGATTGAAGGCGGCGATGTTCAGGCCCGAAGCCACGTCCACGGCCTGGGGCGCGAAGCGCTCGGCCTGCTTGACCACATAGACCTGCAGGCCGGGCACGTTGCCAAAGGCCACGGCGCCCCACAGCAGCACCGTCGCCAGCGCCAGCCAGGCATGGGGCGCCGTGAAGTTCAGCAGCAGCAAGACGGCAGCCAGCGCGGTAAAAATGATCTTCAGCGCGGGAATGGCGCCCTTGCGGTCGGCCAGCCGCCCGCCCCACAGATTGCCCACAGCCACCGACACGCCGTAGACCAGCAGCACCCAGCCCACCGAGCCCGCGCTGAAGCCCGAGATGTCGGTCAGGATGGCGGCCAGGAAAGTGAAGGGAATGAACGTGCCGCCGTAGCCTATGGCCGTGGTGGCATAGACCAGCAGCAGGCGCGGCTGGGTAAGCACCTTGGCCTGCTGGGCCAGCGATGCCGGCGCGCTGTGGCGCAGCTTGGCGGGCACGAAGACCCAGCTGCCGACGAAAGCCAGCGCTCCCAGCAGGGAGACGGCGAGGAAAGTCTCGCGCCAGCCAAAATGCTGTCCGATGAAGGTGCCCAGGGGCACGCCCGTGACCAGGGCCACGGTCAGGCCGGTGAACATGATGGCAATGGCGCTGGCAGCTTTTTCCTTGGGCACCAGGCTGGTGGCAATGGTCGAGCCTATGGAGAAGAACACGCCATGGGCCAGGCCCGTGAGCACGCGCGCCGCGACCAGCGCTTCATAACTGGGCGCCTGCCAGGCCAGCAGGTTGCCGGCCGTGAACAAGGCCATCAACGCCAGCAGCAAGATCTTGCGCGGCAGCTTGGCCGTCAAGGCCGTGAACACGGGCGCGCCGATGGCCACGCCCAAAGCATAAAGGCTCACCAGCAGGCCGGCCGACGGCAGGCTGATGGCCAGGTCGGCGGCCAGCGTGGGCAGCAGGCCGACGATGACGAATTCCGTCGTCCCGATGGCAAAAGCGCTGATCGTCAGCGCGAGAAGGGCAAGTGGCATGGCAGCTCGTTTCAATGAAGTAGCCCCGACTATGCAGCCGCGATACTTGTCGAAAAAGCCCTGCACCATCACAATACCCTTGATTCAAAGTCAATAATCTATGAAAACCACCCTCGATGAACTGCAGGCTTTCGTGACCGTGGTCGACACCGGCTCGATCACGGCCGCCGCCGAGCACCTGGCGCAGACGGTGTCGGGCGTCAGCCGCACGCTGCGCCGTCTCGAGTAAAAGCTCGACACCACCTTGCTGCGCCGCACCACGCGCAAGCTGGCACTGACCGAGGAAGGCACGCTGTTCCTGGGCCGCGCGCGC
>JAMNYN010000580.1 GCA_023622805.1 Pseudomonadota bacterium
GCGCGCGCCGCGCTGCTGCAAAGCACGCGGTTGATGGTCCAGGCCGACGTGGCCCAGAGCTATCTGCAACTGCGCGCCGTGCAGACCGAGCGCGCGCTGGTGGCGCAAAGCCTGGTCTCCTACCGCGATACCTTGCGCCTGATCGAGCGCCGCTACCAGGCCGGCGATGCGGCGGAGCTCGACGTGGCGCGCATGCGCACCGAAGTCTCGGCCACCGAGTTCGAAGTGCTGGCGCTGGAGCGCCAGCAAGCGGTGCTGGTCCATGCCTTGGCCGTCCTGACCGGCGACGTCGCGGGCCGCTTCACGCTGGCCGAAGCCAGTGGCCAGGCCACGCTGCCGCAGATTCCGGCCGGCGTGCCCGGCACGGTGCTGGCGCGTCGCCCCGACGTCTCGGCCGCCCAGGCCCAGGTGCAGGCCGCGCTGGCCCGCGTCGGCGTGGCCCAGGCCGCCTGGTTTCCGACCGTGATGCTGACCGGCCAGGGCGGCTACGCCTCGCCCGAACTCGGCGATCTGTTCCTGTGGTCGGCCCGTTCCTGGGGCCTGAACGCTTTGCTGTCGCTGCCGATCTTCGACGGCGGCCAGCGCGCGGCCCAGGAAGAGGGCGCCAAAGCCCGACTGGAAGCAGCCGTGGCGGCCCAGCGCGGCCAGGTGCTGGGCGCGTTTCGCGACGTCGAAGACCAGCTCAGCGCCCTGCGCCTGCTGGCCGGCCAGGCCCAGGTGCTGGACCAGGCCGTGGAATCGGCCGAGCGCGCCAGCCACCTGTCGGACGTGCGCTACCGCAATGGCTTCGTCAGCCAGCTGGAACTACTGGACGCCCGCCGCAGCGCCTTGCGCCAGCGCCGCAACGCGCTGCAGGTGCGCACGGCGCAATACACCACGACGGTGATGCTGATCCGGGCGCTGGGGGGGAGTTGGGAGTCTGCGACGTAGACCACCTGCGAACGTGGCGCATGCCATGCGCCACGTTCAGCGAGGGTCTGGTTGAGTGGCACTCGCTCAGTCGGGCCAAAGCATCTTCCTGCAGCTGTTTTTCGAGCCCCAGGAGCTAGTTGGGGTCTGCTTTGCAGCGATTGCAGTCACTGAAGCGTCTACCGTGGACTTCCGCATCTAGCCAAGAGTTGTCGGTGGCGGTATGTTGAGCCGGTCGTTCAATGTTTCGGTTTTTGCAGTAGCGCCAAGTTGAAGTACGCAAATGAATCCAAAAGGCGTTTAGTGGCGTATAGAGTACATGCCATTTTTTCCTCAAATTTCCACCCCTATGACCCGCCGCCTAAGCCTCACGGGCATCGGCTCCGCCATCACAGCCCTGGTGTCCGGGTGTTCTGGTGCCCAGGTGTTGGACCATCTGGTGGCCCATGACACCTACCACGGCCCCACGGGCGTGCGCTACGGGGCCGATCCGCGGCATCTGCTGGATGTGTACCAGCCAGATAGCGGCACAGTGCCCGGCAATGCACCCGTAGTGCTATTTTTTTACGGGGGCAACTGGACGCGCGGCGAGCGGGCCGAGTACCGATTCGTCGGCGAAGCCCTGGCAGCCAACGGCATAATCGCTGTGGTGGCCGATTACCGGCTGAGCCCCCAGGTGCGCTACGACGGCTTTTTGGGCGATTGCGCATTGGCCCTGCAGTGGACCTTGTCGCATGCAGCCAGCCTGGGCGGCGACCCTGCGCGGGTGATGGTGATGGGCCATTCCGCCGGGGCTTACAACGCCGCCATGCTGGCCCTGGATCCGAGTTGGCTGGCGCCTTTAGGCTTGACACCCGATCGGCTTGCGGGCTGGATAGGCCTGGCCGGGCCGTACGACTTTTTGCCGATTGTCGACCCCGAGGTAGGGGTTGCTTTTGGCTGGCCGCAAACCCCGGCGGATTCCCAGCCCATCTTCTATGCCAACGCCAAGGCCCCCCGCACCTTGCTGCTGGCAGCACGCAACGACAAGGTGGTGGATACGCAACGAAACACCGTCGCCCTGGCGAACCGGTTGCGGGCTGCGGATACCGAGGTGGATATGCGGATCTTTGACCGCCTCAGCCACGTGACGACCGTTGCCGCCCTGGCCCGGCCCCTGGATTGGCTAGCCCCGGTACTGCCGACCGTGGTGGCCTTTGTGCGCAGTGAATCAACACTTTGATGAATACAACGGCTTGAGGCATGGGGTCAGGGTTGCCCATTGCGGTTTCTCGATCTCGTTGGGCGCTTACCCTGCCGGCTTATTGCCTTCAGAAGAAGACATGATTTCTCTTGGTACAAGTCAGTGCGGGGCAAGTTTCAGAGTAATCACGAAATTTGACAACGACTTAAAGGGAAGCCGGAGTCGGGAACGACTCAGACCATGCTGAAGCAGTCACCTGACGGAATGCATTTAAGACTGCTTCTGGCCGACTGCCGAATTTCGTGGCTGACCGGCGGCAAAGGGCCCGATTCCGTCGTTCAACCGCCAAACCGGATCGGCAGCAACCAGCCTGAAGCCGTCGCTCGGACGTTAGCGGTGGTCGACTGCTTCTGGCCGATAGCTCCATTTCACTCATGTCCCTGAAAGCAGTCATCGGCCGATTTGCTGTTCGTATCGACCGTCTGCTATCTGGACTTCGATCGAACTCACACTCCCGGCCAGAAGCTGTCTTCCGGTCGGTAGCCGTGAACGGTAGGTCTAGGCTGAACTGAGTCATTCACGTTGAGCGGTCTGAACGTCGGCGCTGACCGTTACCGGTCATTCCTGGGTCAAACGTAAGACGGGTAGTTCGCTTTCCCGCTTTTTCGTTTTACGCCTCATAGTTCGCTGAGCGCAACAGAGCTATCCGCAGGTGGCGGCTTTGGCGTCCTGCCTAGCATTTCCTTTCCGAGAAGCGCACAGGTCTCCCGTCCAATACGTTCCAACTCCGCAGCTTGACGACGAGCGTTGCTCCACAGCGTGACGAGGGTGGTCGCCAACTCCTCCGACAGGTCAAAGCGATCACACAAGGTTTTCACGATGTCGCGATGTCCGATCTCGTCAATTTGGCCAATGAGCTGAAAGAGGAAATGATCGAGGTCTTCGCTCCGCGTCGCCAGACCCTCCGAAAAATGTCGTCGAGCCAGCACGTCGCCATTGTTGAGCTTGCACGCCTTGATGGTGTACTCGCCCTTCGAGTTCAACCAGGAGTACAGCCAGTGCTCGTTGATGGCGATGCACTTTGAGTAGTCATCGAAATGTGGATGCACCCAAGCGTAGTGGGCATCTTGCGTAGGAAAACCGATTAACGGTTTGGATCGATCCGCCAGAGGGTCGAAGCTCTTCTTCGAGGAGTTGCACTGCTTGCAGGAAGCAGCCAAGTTGGTTACGAAGAACGTGTAGGCAGGGTACCCCAACGTGTGCTGCCTATTGTCATAGTCGTTTGTTTTTGCTTTGCCTTCATCGCATTTCGACGACCCCCCCTTTGGCAGGATGTGATCGAGCTCGCACAGGCCAACTGAGACTCCAGGGATGGCCACTTGGCAATAGACGCATCGATACTTCTGGGCGTTTAAGAGCCACGTTCGTAGATCAGCGATGCCATCAAGCAAGGTGCTCCAGCTTGCTCCAGCATGGGCTTCTACGCGGCCCTTGAGGCTGGGCGGCAGTAGTGAAATATCGACTCGTTCATGCAGCACACGCTCGCTGCCGGCATTGCTCATTGCGGAGCACCCTTGTCAGAGACGACGCTCTCGGCGATCGCCCCGAGGATACGCCGCAAGGGATCGTGTGTCGGCAATCGCTCGCGAGCTGCCTCGATGTACTCGACATCCTCTGCTGGCACGATGGGACGCTGGCCTTTCGCCTCGCCGATCAAAGCCAGCAGACCATCAATCCGAGCCATGAACTCTGGCGTGCGGGTCGATGGCAGATCAAACAGCTCCCTGTACACGTCATCCACCTGCGCGCCGTACGTATTTGACGGCGGCATTTCGCTCACGCTTGTCTCCTTGCGCGATCCGTTAGTGGAGGTCTGCACCCTTAAAGAGAGACGCCGAACATTTCCCATGCCGTCGCGGACGCCAGAGGCGATGAGCGCCGAGTGAGTGGCAACGACGGCATGACAGCGCTCGCAGGACTTCAATATCCCCGAAAGAGTCTCAATAAAGTCGCGCTGCCAACTCGGATGAAGACTGTTCTCCGGCTCATCGATCAAGACCAGCGAGTCGTCGTCGAGCGCTACGCACAGCGAGGTCAGGTTAAACAACCAACTCCACTGCCCAGAACTTAAGTCAGAGTCCCGCAATGCCTCCTTGGGATCGGTCGGCAACGGGGCGCGCTGAGTCGAAAAATACACCCCGCCCACTTCGAACAGGCCCAGGTACAGCGCGCACCTCCAATCTGAAATTGACTTGTAGCCTCTCGAGCACTCAGGTCCGGTTGGCGTGATCCAGCAAGAAATTCGAGGTGATCGCGCTTGATTCAGCGATGTCACCAAGAATTCCAATGCGGTGTCGTCAGTTTCGATCTTCGCTGCGAAAGCGGCGATACTCCGCTTCCAATGCTCCGAGAAGTCGAGGCTGCGATCCACTACCCGCGCCCGCTGCTTAACGACCGCTCGCAATCGAGCAGCCGACTCGTCAGTGGCTCGACCGGACCTCCGTTGAGCGCCCCACTTGGCCGCAAATCGAATGCCTACGGCCGGAAACAACCCAAGTCGCTTGAATATCGGTGCCAACGTTTCAGCGCGCTCTTTGAACGAAATGCAGTTCTCCAGCATCACCGCGCCGAAAGTAGCTTCGCTGTAACGAGTGCTAACCGCGCCTTGCCTGGACCGAGGTCCGATGTAGACGAATTGGTAATCCAACCCAGGGATCGATGTTGAGAGTTCCGTCAGCGCCCGTGATCGTGGGAATCGGTCCCACGGCGTCAACGACACGGCAACCACTCTGCTCGGCTTGCGCCCCTCCCAAGCGAGGTCAACGGCAAGAGGTGAGTAGCCATGTCCGTTGTAGGTCTCTTGGTCAAGAGCCCCGGTCATGAGCACAGAAAGCGCCAGGCTCTTGCGCGTTCCATTCTCACCGATGAGTACTGTGATATGCCCTTGAGGGTTTTCATTCAAACCGGGAGCTATAGCGAACGGAGATTCGAATGGCCCTTTTTTGCCTGTGCTGAACGACTGGATGATCATGGTGCGTAACTGTAAGCGACTGGCGAGGGTAAACCGGCCATAGATTCGGTCAAGGCACTCCGCGTTCCGTTGTGAACCGCACTGTGCGCTGCTGTCCAATGGAGACGTGTCACGTCGCCTTGCCCGCCCTTGCCTGTCTGATGCGGGTCTACGACTGCATAGTGTCAAGCAGCGTGATTTCGAGCGCTAGTTGTGAAGGGCTGCAATCACTGCACATCAGACATTGCCGGTGGAAGCTCGAACGACAGCAATGGGTCGGTACTGAACCGCACCGGGTTTTGTGGAGGCTT
>JAMNYN010000472.1 GCA_023622805.1 Pseudomonadota bacterium
GGGCGATGACGGAAAGAATGTCCATGGCCGGAGCTTGCGCCGGGGGCGTGAGTGGGGCGGGTTGCAACTGCTGGACCACGCCGGCGACCATCTTGGTCGACGCGATGAGTCGGTCGTCGAGCATGCTGTGCAGTTCGTGGCGCATATTGGTGAACATCCAGGCCGCCACGCTGCTCCACAGCGCGCACATGGTCAGGCACACGCCCAGCACCAGGCGCAGGCGCAGGCTTTTTTTTGCCGCCGGACCGCCCCAAGGCAAAAAGCCCCCCCGGTGGGGGGCAGCGGCTACGGCGTCAGCCGAGCAAGCGTGGGGGCGTTCTTTCATGGCTGCCTTGTCTGCGCCTGTGCGCCCAGGCGAAAACCCAGGCCGCGCACGGTTTCGATCACTTCCTGGCCCAGTTTCCTGCGCAGGTGGTGCACATGCACATTGACGGTGTTGCTGCCCACGTCCTGGTCGAAGCCGTAGAGGCTGTCGTGCAACTGGGCCGCCGACAGCACACGGCCGTTGGCCTGCACCAGGGCCGACAGCAGCGCCCATTCGCGCCGGGCCAGTTCCACCGGCTGCCCCAGGCGGGAAACCTGGGCGCAGGCCATGTTGATCTGGAAGCTGCCGAAGTCCAGCAGGTCGGTGGCGCGTCCGCTGGCCCGGCGCAGCAGGGCGTGCAGGCGCAGCACCAGTTCGGTCAGGTCGAAAGGCTTGGTCAGGTAGTCGTCCGTGCCGGTCTGAAAGCCCGCCACCTTGTCTTCGATGCGGTCGCGCGCGCTCAGGATCAGCACCGGCAGGTGCAGCGCCGCGGCACGCCACTGGCCCAGCAGCCGCAGGCCGTCGCCGTCGGGCAGGCCCAGGTCCAGAATGCAGGCGTCAAAGTGGCTGCCCGCCATGTAGCGGCCGGCCTCGGCCAGGCTGGCGGCAATGTCGCAGGTGAAACCGTGCAGCTCCAGGCCGGTCTTGATGCCGCTGGCCACCAGCGCGCTGTCTTCCACAATCAATATATGCATGGCTGCCCAGAAAGAAAATCCGCCGCCATGGTGCACTGATTTGCGTGGATAGGAGCGCACTGCGGTATGGCCGCAGGCTCAGAGACGCACCACCTTGACCGGCAAGCCCTGGCGCACCACGGCACCCGAGACCCAGTCTATCCACACATTGTCGGCCGCCGGCCGCGTGGGATCGGTGAAGCCCAGGCTGTTGAGGTTCACGCCATTGCCGTGCGCCGGATTGGCCGGCGTGGGCTGGCCGTCGACATGGTGGGACACGGCCCCCAACTGCTTGTGGCCGTAGCCGTACTCGATGGCCACCGCGCCGCGCGCAATGCCGGCACGCACCAGGGCCATGCCTTGCAGGCGCCCGCCCGGCGTCTGCAGCTCCACGTGATCGCCGTTGGCAATGCCCAAGGCGGCAGCGTCCTCCTGGTTCAGCGAGATGGGGTTGTGTGGATGCACCTGGCGCAGGCGCGATGCGCCTATCGACATCGAACTCATCAGATTGGACTTGTAGGAGCACAGGGAGAGCGGCCAGTCCTTCTGGGGGAAGTGGGCGCGCATGGCCGTGCCGTCCGCCAGGCGGGTCGGGTACCAGGTGGGGCAGCCGCTGTAGCGCTCGCCGGTCATGGAGTGGCGCATCCTGGCCAGGCTTTCGCTCCAGATCTGCAGCGCCGGCTGGTGGGCTGCCTTGATGCGCCCGTCTTTCCAGGCGTTCTCCAGCCGGTCGAAACGCCCGCCGCGGGTCATCACCATGGCCACGCGCCGCACTTCCTCGGGCGCCAGGCGCGGCGTGATGACCGGCATCAGCGCATCCAGGCCGGTGATGGCGATGTCGTCGTCCGAGGCTTCACCCACGGGCTGGCCGCTCTGCCAGGCGATATTGGCAATGCCGCGCAGGTAGAAGTCTTCGGCGCACTCCAGGTCTACGGGCTGGCCGTCCTTGGTGCTCATGCCGCCGGGGCCGAAGCCGGGCAGGGCCAGTTGCTTGGCGATGGCGAACAGCAGGCTTTCCAGGTTGACGGGTCGGCCTTCGGCCGTGGTGGCCACGGCGGGCGCCACGACCGGCCAGCGCACGGTACTGGACTTGGCCACCACGTCGGCCCAGGGCGCGCCCACGCCCCAGCTTTCGTAGGTGACGGTGTCGGGCACGATGTAGTCGGCCAGCGCCGAAGTCTCGTTGATGAAGGGGTCCACCGAGACGAACAGCGGCAGCTTCTTCGGGTCCTTGAGCTGCGGCACCAGGGCGTTCTCGAAACCACAGATCGCGTACACGGGGTTGCTCATGTGGTTGATCCAGGCCTTGACGCCATAGGGGTAGCCCAGCAGGCCGCCGGCCAGCATTTCGCTGCTCAGGCCGCCGGGCGCGGGGTACCAGGGGGCCTTGGCCGGGTAGGGGTTCTCGCCCGCGGCTTTCTTGCGCTGGAACTCGCTGGTGCGCTCATAGGGAAAGCGGGTGCGCGACAGCGCCACGCCCTTGGGCGTGACCTTGCCCGGGAACTGGGCGAAGTTGTAGCGCGGGCCGGGGCCGAACGGTCCGAACGGCCCGGCGTCCAGCACCCAGCCGCCTTTGACGTTGAGGTTGCCGACCAGGTTGTTGAGCATGGCAATCGCATAGGCGGTGTAAAAACCCGCGCCGTTCATGGTGCCGCCATGGGCATTGGCCACGGCCAGCTTGCCGTGGCTGGTGAACTCGTGCGCCAGGGCTTCGATCTCCGCCTGCGGCACGCCGCACTCGGCCGCATATTCCGCCAGCGTCATGCGCCGCGCTTCTTCGCGCAGTGCGAACAGGGCGCTGCGCACCGGCAGGTCGGTAGGCGTGACCGTGCGCTCTACCCACAGCGCGGCCGGCTGCGCCGTGGTGTGGGGTGCCAGGCTGCCGTCGGCCAGTTGCACCACGTAGACATCTTCGGCCGGCTCGTTGCCTTCGGCCGATGCCGGCAGCTCCCAGCCCAGGTCGGCGCCGCGCAGGTACTGGCCGTGGCGCGGGTGGCCGCTGTGGTGGATCAGCAAATGCGTGGCATTGCTCCAGGCGGCTTCGCCGGCCAGCTGCATGGCGGCCGGGCCGGGCTGGCTCAGGAACTGCTGGTCATAGCGTTCGTTGTCCAGAATCCAGCGGATCAGGCCCATGGCCAGTGCCAGGTCGGAGCCGGGCTTGACCGACAGCCAGCGGTTGTTGTCGCCAGATGCATGGCTTGACGAGGTGGGCAGCAGGGGCGACACCACCACGTAGCGGTAGGTGTTTTCGGTGCGCGTGCGGGCCTCGGCCAGCTCGCGGCCCTGGCGCTGGAAAGGGTTGCCGGACTGCGCCGGGGCCGTGCCTATGAACAGGCCGAAGCGCGAGTTGGCCCAGTCGGGTTTGCCATGCGGCATGCCCGACAGATTGCCCAGCGCGGCGGCCGTGCCCACGCGGTAGCTCTGGCCGCAATAGGCGCCATGGTTGCTGAGGTTCACGGTGCCGAACGACTGCTGGGCAAAGCGGCGGATCAGCGGCGTGCGGCCTTCGTTGCTGGCGTCGGTGAACAGCAACTGGTTGGATTTGGGGCCGTATTCGGGGTTGTCGGCGTCGATCAAGGTCTCGACATCGCGGATGGCGCGCAGGCCGTCGACATGGCCTTCGCCAAACAGGTCGCCGCCTTCGCAGATTTCCGTGATCAGCTGCTCGAAGGAAATCGTCTGCCATTGGCCGCCGCCGCGCGGGCCCACGCGCTTGAGCGGAGCGAGTACGCGGTGCGGGCTTTTCTGGTGCTCGAGCATGGCCGAGCCGCGCGCGCAGGCGCTGGCGCGGCCTTCGAGGCCGTTGTCGCCGCCGAGCTGGGCGTAGACCTCGCGCACCGGTGTTTCCATGGGCGCGGGCCGCGTGGTGGCCAGCGGGTGATAGGGGTTGCCGGCCACGCGCAGGATCTGGTTGTGGGCCGTGTCCACGCGCACGCGCACGCCGCACTGGGTCCAGCAGCCCAGGCAGCTCGACGGGCTCACGGTCTGGCCCGGCTGGGTTTGCAGCAGGCCGGTGGTCGGGTCGATGCGGAATTCGGGCTGCAGCGAATTGCCGCGCGTGGCGCTGGCCGTGGGCACGCCGGACGTGCCGGTGACCAGGCCCTTGCCGGCCTTGACCAGGGTTTCGCCATAGCCGGCCGCAAAGGCGGCCAGACCGCCCGCGGCCAGGCCGGAGCGCAGCAGCGTGCGGCGCTGGGTGTCGGGAGTGTCGGCAGAAGAGGGGGAATGCTTGTCGTTCATGGGGAATCCTGTGATATGTCAGTTCGCGGTGCGGGCGGGAAAGCGCTCCAGCGCCCACAGCCCCAGGGTGGCCAGCGCCAGGCACAGTCCAAAGACGCCCAGCATGCCCATCAGGCCGTCGCCGCCCAGGGGCATGCGATAGACATAAAGGCCTGCGCCGTACTTGGGTACGCCTTGCACGCCCATGAACAAGGCCCAGCGAAAGCCCCAGGCCGCGGCGGCCACGGTCAGGCCCAGCGCCAGGGTGCGGGCGGGGGAATGGGCCCAGCGCCGGGGCTGGCTCCACAGCAGCAGCACGGCGGCGCCCAGCAGCACCGACAGCCACAGGCTGGCGCGCCAGACCGGGAACTGGGCGTAGAGGCGGGTGGCGGTTTGGAACGAAGGCGTGCCCAGCGCCAGACCCGTGCCGGCCCAGATGCAGGCCACGACCAGCAGCGTCGCGCTCAGGCCCAGACCCAAGCGGGCCAGCCAGGCGCGCACCTGGGCGTCGCGCCCTGCGGGCAGCCAGCAGCTGGCGATCAGCAGCGCGCCCACGGCGGCCAGCCAGGCCGTCAGTGCCAGGTTCACCGGCACCCAGGGGTTGTTCCACAGCGGCCTGGCCTTGATCACGCTGATTTCCGCGCCGGTATAGACCACGATGCTCAGGGTGGACAGCAGCAGGGCCGCGCTCAGGGCGCGCATCCAGCCGGGCCGGCCCAGCCACCAGGCGGCGCACAGTCCCAGCGACAGGCCGACGAAGGCCGGCAGCAGCAGCGCGCCCACGGACATCCATGACCAGGGCGTGAAGTGGGCGTAGAAGTGCCAGAAGCGCGCGGGCTGGTGCAGGTCGGCCAGCAGCGAGACCGGCGCGGCCATGGCCGTGATGGCCAGCACCAGCATGGACAGCGGCAAGGCCTTGGCGGCCGGGTGGCCGGCCGGGGCCCAGGCGCCCCAGGCGGCCAGCAGGGCGGCGCCGGTGGCAATGCCCACCAGGAAGAAGTACTGCACGGCCCAGGGCAGCCAGGCCGCTTCGTAGGCGGGAGTCAACAATTCGATGATTTGCATGGGGATCCTTGGGGCTCAGCCATGGTCGGCCAGCAGGCGCACGCTGGACTGGCCGTCGACGCCGTCGACAAAGGCATCGGGCAGGCCGATGTAGAACACATGGGGCTCGGTCTTGAGGCCGGGCTTGAGCACCTTGATCTGG
>JAMNYN010000542.1 GCA_023622805.1 Pseudomonadota bacterium
TTCCGCCGGCAGAAGCTGAGGCAAACTACTACCGGCAACTCGCCAGTCAGGCCACCTCGGTGGCAGCCTGACTTAAACCAAATTGCCTCCACGAAACCCGGTGCGGTTCAGTACCTGATCGCGCTCGGGTCACTGGCGGTCGCCGTGTAGACCACTTGGCCCGCGCCGCTGTTTTCGGCGATGGCTGCCGCCGTGGCACCCGAAGTGAACTCCGGGGCATAGGTGTCGATGATGGGACTGACCCCACCCGAGGGGTCATCGGCGGATGCCCCGGGTACGGCCACCTTGGCGCCCTCAACCAGTACGGCCTGGGCTGCGTTGGTGATCACCGCCGTATTGCCATGGACGCTGATGCCGGCGAGCACAGTGTCGAGAACCTGTTGTACCGTGTGCGCGCCCATCTGCTCAGCGCCGGAGAAGGCGGCCAGCACCGCACCATATTTCTCTCCCGAACTCAGACCGTTGGCCGCATCGTAATTTCCGCCGTTGGTCGCCATCGCCGGGGTATGCAACACGTCGTCCACCTGGAACACCTTGCTGATCGCCGCGGCCGTGTCGACGACTTGCTGGGAGCCCAGTGCCACGGGGTTGGCGCTGCTGCCGCCAGCTGCTTCCTGGGCCTTGGCGTAGGCAATGGTCGTCAGCACGTTGACGTTGAGGCTGATGGTCGAATTGGGCTCGGTGATCACGCCCATGGTGTAGAGCTGCGCACTCAGGTCCTTGCCCAGGCCCGTGGCCTCGTCCAGGTAGTCTGAAGCGCCGCCGTTGTTGATCAGCTTGACGATGACGACACCGACATAGTCCTTGACATCCACCGTCACGGAGCCATTGGCGTTGAGTTTGGCTTTGCCAATCAGGGTCTTGCCGTCGGCGCTGTAGACCTCGATGCTCAGGTCGTTGCCGCTCAGGGCCGGGCCGCCCATGAAGTTGAGTTGGACATGGTTTTGCACGCTTGGGGCAGGGGGGGCTGACTCGCCACCGCCGCCGCCGCTGCCACCCAGTGCCAGCAGCCCGGCCAGACCGGCGCCGCCAGCGAGCCAGCCCGTGCCGACCTGGTCTTGCGGTATGTAGGTGATCAGATCGCCTTTGAGCCCGGCCAGCGGCTGTTCAAGTCCCTGGTGGCTCGGCACCATGCCCGCCAGAGCCTCCGTGCTGCCATGGGCGTACAGCAGCGAGCTGCCGTCGGCCAGTCCTGCGCCATCCTTGGCGGCGGCCGTGAGCTGCCAGCCGTCCGAGGAATCGCCCGCCAGCGTGACCTCGCAGCCCGGCCCTGTCTTGCACTCGGTGAAGTAGTCCTGCAGGGTCAGCTGCGTGCCATCCGCGTAGTCCAGTTGCAGGTCTGCGCCGCTGCGTTGCGCGACGACGTCACCAGCCAGCGCATCTTCGTTTGCATCTTCTTGGCGCTTGAGAATGCGGTAGGCCTCACCGGAGGCTGCTTTGTGCGTATTGGCCTGTCCGGCCTGGAGGGCAAGCTCACCTTTGCGAGTGCTGAGTTTGTACTGGGCCTTGGTGATGGTTTTGCTCATGGAGGAATGGTTTGGCTGAATGACGAAGTCCATGGAGCGCGGCATGCGAACAGAAGCCAGCGCTGCTGGCGCTCCCGGTCTCGCTGTTGCCCATCTGGGGCGACATTGAGGAGCCTGAGAGGGTATTCCCAGGCGGAAAAATGAAACTGAGCGTTTCTGAGCGCCGCGAAGGCGTCACCAGCAGCCAGTCAGGTCGCTGCTGTCATCGAAAGCAGGCCGGCGCAGTGCTGCGCCAGGTCACCCACCAGAACAGCAGCGCTGTCAGGCTGACGGCCGCCCCCAGCAGGCATACGCCTTGCCAGCCGGCATGGGCGTAGGTGATGGTCGAGCCTATGGCCCCGAGCCCGCTGCCGACCGCATAGAACAGCATGTAAAGCCCAATCAGCCGGCTGTGCGCTTCTGGTCGGGTGCGAAAAATCAGGCTCTGGCTGGTGACATGCAGCGCCTGACCGCCCAGGTCGAGCAGCACAATGCCGAGCACCAGGGCCCACAGCGACTGCTCCATCAGCGACAGCGGCCACCAGGCCAGTACCAGCACGGCGAGTGCCGCCGCGCTGGTGCGCTGGCCATGGCCGCGGTCGGCCCATTGCCCGGCGCGTGCCGCCGCCAGCGCGCCCACCACGCCGACCAGTCCAAACGCGCCGATGAGCGTGTGCGAGAAACGGTAGGGCGGCGCACTGAGCGGCAGCACCAGTGCGCTCCAGAAGATGTTGAACGCGGCGAACATCAGCAGTGCCAGGATGCCGCGCACTTGCAACACCTTTTCCTGCCGCAGCAGCGTCAGCATGGACGCAATCAGGCGCGGATAGCTCAAGGTGTTGGTGGAGACCGGCAGGGCGGGCAGACGGCGCCATAGCGGCAGGGCGACGGCCAGCATCAGCACTGCTGCGCAGAAGTACACGCCGCGCCAGCCGGCCAGGTCGCTCACGCCACCAGAGAAGACGCGGGCCAGCAGCAAGCCGATGAACACGCCGCCCTGCGCGGCGCCGACAACGCGCCCCTGCTCATGGGGGGCGGCCGCACTGGCCGCGTAGGCGATCAGTCCCTGCGCCATGGCCGTGCCCAGCAGGCCCACGCAAAGCATGGCCGCCAGCAGCGCGGACGCCGATTGCGCCATGCCCACCGCCAGCAATGCCGCCACCAAGGCGAGCATCTGCACCGCCATCAGGCGCCGGCGATCCATGCGATCGCCCAGCGGCACCAGCAGCAGCAAAGCCAGCGCGCAGCCGATCTGCGTGGCCGTGACCACGCCACCGACAACCGCATGGCTGATCGCGAAATCCCGCGCCAGCGCATCCAGCAAAGGCTGCGCGTAGTAGACATTCGCCACGCTCAAGCCGCTGGCGGCGGCGAACAGCCACACCAGGCTGCGTGGCAAGGCCGGGGGGAGTGAAGAAGTCGTCATGATTCAACATGCAATCTGGTTGCAAAACAAAACTAGTTGAATGCTATGGCATACGGTTTTAAAATGCAACCACATTCATTTCGCTTTTCAACCCATCGGAGATGTCATGCCACGCCGTGAACCCTTGACCGCTGAGCCTTGTCCGGTCGCCCGTTGCGTCGATGTCGTCGGGGATCGCTGGTCGCTGCTTATCGTGCGCGATGCCTTCGACGGCATGCGCCGTTTTGGTGACTTCCAACGCAGCCTGGGCGTGGCCCGCAACATCCTGTCCGATCGCCTGCGCAGGCTGGTCGAGGCGGGCGTGCTGCAAACGCAGGCGGCATCGGATGGCAGCGCCTATCAGGAATACGTGCTGACGGCCAAGGGGGAGAGCCTGTTTCCCACCGTGGTGGCGCTGCGGCAATGGGGGGAGCAGCACTTGTTCGCGCGTGGCGAGCGCCACTCCGTGCTGATAGACAAGCGCACGGGCCAGCCCATTGCGCGGATGACGCCGCGGTCCACGGACGGCTCATTGCTGCTGCCGGCCGCGACCGAAGTGCAAAAAGTGGCTTAAGGCGATATCGCTGTGCATGTCGCATCGGCTCACCTTGCGGGCCATGCGCCGCCGCGTACCATCCCTTGCTGGGTAGCCAGCGCATCCATTTCATCGGACCCACCATGGCAGCACTGAATTTTCGACTGGAAAGATTCTCGACCCCGATAGGCCAGTTGCTGCTGGTCAGCGACGAACAGCTGCAGGTGCGTGCCGTCGACTGGCATGACTATGAGGCGCGCATGCATTTGCTGATGCGGCGCCAATACAAGGGGCTTGACCTGGCGCTGCGCGAGACCAGCGCGGTGTCGCCCGCCGCGCGCATCCTGCAGGCCTATTTCGAAGGCGACCTGGGCGGCATAGACAACATCCAGGTAGCCTTGGGCGGGACCGAGTTCCAACGCCAGGTATGGCTGGCGTTGCGCGGCATTCCTGCGGGTCAGGTGCTCAGTTATCGGGATTTCGCCATGCGTCTGGGCCGGCCGTCGGCCACCCGGGCGGTGGGATTGGCCAACGGCGCGAATCCCGTCAGCATCGTGCTGCCATGCCATCGCGTCATTGGCAGCAATGCCTCGCTGACCGGCTATGGCGGTGGGCTGCAGCGCAAGCGCTGGCTGCTGGAACATGAAAATGCCATTCCCGCCCTCGAAGCCGTGCCGCAAACCGCAAGCCTGCCAGGGTTCTGAGATGGGTCATCGCTACCGCTGCACGTCAGGCAGGGATGACAAGCTGGGTGGTCATGACTTGGGCAATTGGTCGTACTTGGTGCTGACGCCCCGCGATGCCGCGACAGGGTATTTGGCGGCATTGGAGGCCAGCTTGCTGACGATGGCGGCATTGAGATCCACCCCCAGCACGTCGGCCAGACGAATGAGGTAAAGCGCGACATCCGCAAGTTCGTCGCTCACCGCACGGGCCGTTGCCGGCGCCGAAGCCGCGCCATGCGAATCGGCCTCGCTCATCCACTGAAAGATCTCGGTCAGCTCACCGACTTCGCCCGAGAGGGCCATGACCAAATTCTTGGGCGAATGGAATTGTTGCCAGTCCCGCTCCTGGGCAAATTGCCTGAGCGCCTGGGTTGCGCCGTCTACGGCTATCAAAGTCTTGTTCACGTACTGTCCTTTTCAAATAGATTGTTGCCGATTCGCCTGGGCTGGCCGCTTCTTTGTTGCCGGTAGGGATGAACCAGCCAAGCCGGTGCGGCAAACGACAGTTGCGCTCAGCGAATCGCTGGCTCCCATAAGGTGTTGTGGCTGTTCTTGGCGGGTGCCCATGAAACAGCCAAACGGAAATCCGGTGCGGCAAACGACAATAGGTGCATGTTTGTAACCAAACGAATCATCTCGCCCCATCGAATGCATTATTTCCTTCGCTTTGCGCAAGCCATGCAGATGTCCGCAGCCCGCTTGTTGACGCCTCTCCCCACGGATCCGCACCAGCCATGACCGTCCGCTCCAGGCGTGTGATGGGGGCCGCATCCGGAAACTGTCAGCAGTGCTTTACCCAGCAGTCATGCCCGGTGATCTGTACCCTGGGTGATCGAGTGGCCGAGCTTCAAGTCAAGGAGCACAGCTTTCGCGCCGGTGATGTGCTGATGACGCAAGGAGCGACCTCGGCCGTCATCCTAATCATCAAGTCGGGCGCCACCAAGCTGCTGCGCGACTCAGGCTACAGCCAGCGCCAGTCGATAAGCATGTTCGGGCGGGGCACGGTGATCGGCAGCTTTGGTTTGCTGGGCCGGACCAATCCGGTCACGCATATCGGCATTCTGGAAGGTCGCTATTGCGAGCTGTCGCCCGCATCGCTGCAGCGCAGCGGGTTGCTCGAAGACCCTGTTTTCCTGGGCCACATACTCAATGCATTGGCGCATGTGCTCGATCTGCAGCGCAGTTTGCGTGTACGCCTGCCGACCCAGACCATCCTGGCCGGTCTGCTGGGGACCACGCGCGAGTCTATCGCCCGGGCTTTTGCCCGGATCGAAAGGGATGGCGGCGCCAGCCGCTGCGGCCGCAATTACTGCGACCTTCACTTGCCCAGCCTGTTGCGGCATCTCGAAGCACCGATCCCGTCCTCGCTGCAATAACTCCCCCAGGCAAGCTCCTGGTTGCAGGCCTGCGGTGCGTCGCTTTTCCGCACAGCAGGGGCGGCATGCAGTGACATGGATCACATCTGATGCAGATACCAGGCCAATCGGGTGGATGCCCGCTATGGTCGGCACAGTTTTTTTCCACAATGGTTTCTTCGCTGTCGCAGCGCCGCACTTAAGCGGCGGTGAGACCGGCGGATGCCCTGAATGTTTACCTGATATACTTCCCCTATGAAAAACAACGGCCCC
>JAMNYN010000316.1 GCA_023622805.1 Pseudomonadota bacterium
AACATCAAGCAGGCGCTGGTGCGCGGCTCGGAGCGTGACACCGCGCTGCTGTACCGCACGCTGAAAAACACGGCGCGGGTGTTTCGCAACGCCATCGCCGACGAAGTGCGCAGCATCGAGCAGCGCCCGGGCGGCTGCGAGTTCGAGGACATCCGCCCGCTGGTGGCCGGCGTGCGCGGACGCGCGGCCCTGGCCTCGGGCAATGTCAACGACGGCGTGATCTCGGCCGGCCAGTGCATAGGCCTGATCGACGACGTGCCCAGCTGCGCCGAATTGATCACGCGCATGGTCGCGCAGTGCCGCGAACGCCTGGATACCGCGCAGCGCTTTGTGGCCTGAGCCCGGCCTCTTCCTCTTTCTTTTTCTTTCTCCCAAGGATTCCCATGCAACTCGATTCCAGCATTGCGGCCGTCATCACCGGTGGCGCTTCCGGCCTGGGTGCCGCCACCGCGCGCCGCCTGGCCAGCCATGGCGTGAAAGTCGCGCTGTTCGACCTCAACGAGGCCCAGGGCGAAGCCCTGGCGGCCGAACTCGGGGGCGTGTTTTGCAAGGTCGACGTGACGTCCGAAGAGCAGGTGGATGCAGCCTTCGCCAAAGCGCGCGCCGCCCACGGCCAGGAGCGCGTGCTGGTCAACTGCGCGGGCACGGGTAACGCCGTCAAGACCGCCAGCCGCGACAAGACCACGGGCGAGATCAAGCATTTCCCGCTGGCCAACTTCGACCGCATCATCCAGATCAACCTGGTGGGCACGTTCCGCTGCATCGCCAAGTCCGCCGCCGGCATGCTCACACTGGAGCCGATGGAGGACGGCGAGCGCGGCGCCATCGTCAACACGGCTTCGGTCGCGGCCCAGGACGGGCAAATGGGCCAGGCCGCCTACACCGCCTCGAAAGCCGGCGTGGTCGGCATGACGCTGCCCATCGCGCGCGACCTGATGAACGAAGGCATTCGCGTCAACACCATACTGCCGGGCATCTTCAACACGCCGCTGCTGCAGGGCGCGCCCGACAACGTCAAGGCTGCGCTGGCGGCGTCGGTGCCGTTTCCCAAGCGCCTGGGCAACCCGGCCGAGTACGCGACGCTGGCCGAGCTGATGATCACCAATGGCTATTTCAACGGCGAAAGCGTGCGCCTGGACGGCGCCATCCGCATGGCGCCGCGCTGATCCGGGCGGGCCGGGGCTGTCTCAGGCCTGCTCGGCCTCGGACAGGCTCACCGGCAGCGCGTGCACAAGCGCCTGCGGGTTCAGGTTGCGCTGGTAGGTCGTTTCGCCCTTGAGCAGGTCTATCAACTGGTCGAAGGCGCCGAGCGTGGCCTGCACCTTGCTGCCATGCACTTGCGCGTCCTGGCGCTGCAGCAGGCGCTGGTAGCGGTTGGCGTTGGCGAACGTCGGCATCAAGGCCGCCCACCAGGTGCGGGGCACGGCCAGCCGGTCGGCCATTTCGTCGCCGTGGATCAGGCGGCAAAAGCCTTGCATCAGGCCCACGGCCACGTCGGGCGGAATCTGCATCAACGGCGCCAGCCGCTGGCCCGCGGCCTCCAGCATGTGGGTCGTGAGCAGGGCGGAATCTGCATTGGGCGCACCGCTGGCCGCGTCGATCAGCGCGAGCATGGCTTCGCCCGAGGCCTGGTCGTGCACCTGCCGGTAGTAGCGCTCTTCTATGCCCAGCAGGTGGGCCACCGCATGCCAGGCGTGGTACAGGTCCTGGTACTCTTCGGGCGTGAACTCTATGCCCAGCTTGCCCATGGCATGGAAAGGCACGGCCGTGAAATCCAGCCAGGTGCGCATCAGCTCCAACTGGTTGATGGGCAGGCCCAGCTCGGCCACGTTCCAGCCCTGGGCCAGCAGGTTGGCGCGCACGCGCGCATGCAGCAAGCGCACTTGCAGGGTGTGGACATAGCCGGGCGCGCCGGGCTCCAGGCCGCCGGGGCGCATGGTGTGGTACTGCCAGTTGGCGGTTTCCTGCAGGCGGCGCATGGCCCTGTCCTTGAGGTTGGCGGTGGCGATGAGCACGCGCGCCACGCTGGGCGAGCTATAGGTATGCGCCAGCGAGCCTGGCCCCAGGGCGATGCCCAGCCACAGCGCGCCTATGCCCAGATAGGCATCGACGCCGCGCTGCAATTGCTGGGCGTTCGCCCAGGCGGGACGCGTCTGCGCTTGGCGCAGCAAGGCTGTCATTTCCGGCGGAGCGTCGGGCAAGGCCGCATGGCCTTGCGCCATGCCCTGCTTGAGCAGGTCGGCCAGCGACCGGGGCCCGGTCATCAGCACCGCCGTCAAGGCATCGGCCAGCGGGTCTGCGCCCTGGGCCATTTGCGCGACCAGTGCCTGGGCGTCGGCGCCGAATTGCGCGCTCACATCAAGGGGCGTGGAGTGGAGTGTTGGCACGGTGTCTCCCAAAAAGTCGCCAGGGGATGCGGCCGGCCTGCGGTCGCGGACAAGGCACCGCAGGCCACGCACCAGACCGCTCCAGCCCGCGGCATTTGATTAAAAGGAACTGGATAGTTCCTTTTATAAGCCCGTGCTAAGCTGGCCACAACTTGGCGTTTTCCCTTGGGCCGTTCCGTCTCCATGCATACAGTCACCCACGCACCCGCAGCGCAGCTGCCCTCCGCCGGCAACAGCCTCGCGCCCAAGGCCGGGCGTCCTTCGGTGGACGAAGCCGCGCAATTGACGCAGCGCATCGTCGCGGTCGCCACGCAGCTGTTCGTCGCCAACGGCTACGCCGCGACCAGCGTGGATGCCATCGTGCGCGGCGCCGGCATTTCCAAGAAGACGCTGTACGCGCGCTTCGCCGACAAGGCCCAGGTGTTCGACGCCGTGGTGGAAAGCCATGTGCTGCGCCATCTGGGAATGCCGCAGGACGATGTGCCGCCCACGGGCACGCTGCAGGAACAGTTGAACCAGGTCGGCGCCCGGTTGCTGGTCGGCACGCTGCACGCCGATGTGCTGGGGATTTACCGCGTGGCCGTGGCCGAGTCGCTGCAGTTTCCGCAGCTCATGCGCAAAGTGTTCGACGCCGCCGTGCTGCGCGCCGTGGAGCAGGTCGAGCGCCTGTTCCTGGCCGCCCTGGTGCCGCCGCCCGACGCCCGGCAGGCGCGGCAACTGGCCATGCACTTCATGAACTGCGCCATTTCACCGCCGTTCTACCGCGCCATGCAGGGGCTGGAGCCGGCCGGTTTCGACGACGCCCGGCGCGCGCAATTGCACACGGCCGTCGCCTATTTTCTGCACGGGGTGCTGGGCGTTCAGGGCCGGTCGCCGCAGGCCGCCGGCTGAGGGATCCGGCCGCTCAGGCGCGGCCTTGCGCCGTGCGCACAATGGCCTCGCGCACATGGCGCACATGGGCCATGGCCGCCGCGTCGGCCGCGGCCGCATCCCCGGCGATCACCGCCTGGCCCATGGCCCGGTAGTCGGCCAGGCGCATTTTCTGCAGCGCCGGCAGCCGGTACTGGGCGTAGACGATGGGCATCTGGATGGACGGGAACAGTCGGCGCAGCTCGCGGCTGCCGGCGGCGTCCAGCAGGCTGCGGTAGAAATTGCGGCGGGCGCGCGCGAAGGCGTCGTCATCGAGCTCCTGCTGCGCCTGGTCCAGCGCCTGCAGCGCGGCTTGCAGGGGGGCAGGGGAATGCCCGCTGCCCACGCCTTGCGCGGCCGTGTGCGCCAGCAGGCCGGCGATGCGCTCGGCCACGTCCAGCACATGCATGGTCTCCTGCAGCGTCAAGGTCTTGATGGTCGCCCCCTTGTGCCTTTGCACATCGATGATGCCGTCGGCCGCCAGGCGCTGCATGGCTTCGCGCACGGCATTGCGGCCCACGCCGAACTGGGCCGCCAGATCGGCTTCCACCAGGCGCTGGCCCGGCACGAAGCGCTGCACTTCCAGGCCGTGGAAGATGCCGAAAAAGACGGCGTCGACCGCGCTGGCCCCGGTCTGCGGGCGGGCGGGCTGCGGGTTTTCGGCGGTGGGGTGGCGGGTTTCAGTGGTCACGGGGTCTGCATTCCAGTCGGGGGCGAGTCCAGTGTACACAGGCGATCTGGCAGCCATCGCTGATTTTTGGCAAATTTATCGGTGGATTTTGTTTGCAATATCGTCCTACAATGTTGAAAACCATCCGGCTTGCCTACAGGAGACACAAACCATGAACTTCGAACTGAGCGCCGAACTCTGTGCGCTGCGCGACAGAACGCGGCAATTCATCGCCGAGCAGGTGATTCCCTATGAGAACGACGAGCGCCAGTCGCACCACGGCCCCAGCGAAGCGCTGCGCCGCGAACTGGTGGCCAAGGCCAAGGCCGCCGGCCTGCTCACACCGCATGCGTCGCCGGAAATGGGCGGCCTGGGACTGAGCCACATCGCCAAGGCCGTGGTGTTCGAAGAGGCCGGCTACTCCTGGCTGGGCCCCACGGCGCTCAACATCCACGCGCCCGACGAAGGCAACATCCATTTGATGGAAGAAGTCGCCACGCCCGCGCAAAAAGAGCGCTGGCTGCGTCCCCAGGTGGAGGGGCGCACGCGCTCGTGCTTTGCCATGACCGAGCCTTCGCCCGGCGCGGGCGCCGATCCGTCCATGCTGACCACCACGGCCGTGCGTGACGGCGACGACTACCTGATCAACGGCGTGAAGTGGTTCATTACCGGCGCCGAAGGCGCGGACTACGCCATCATCATGGCGCGCATGGAAGACGGCTCGGCCACCATGTTCCTCTCGGACATGGACCGCCCGGAAATCATCCTGGAGCGCAACATGGACGCCATGGATGCCTGCTTCACCGGCGGCCACGGCGTGCTGCGCTTCGACAATCTGCGCATTCCCGCAGCCGACGTGCTGGGCGAAGTGGGCAAGGGCTTTCGCTACGCCCAGGTGCGCCTGGCACCCGCGCGGCTCACGCACTGCATGCGCTGGCTGGGCCAGGCACGGCGCGCGCACGACGCGGCGCTGGCGTACACGCGCCGCCGCCAGGCGTTTGGCAAGCCGCTGGCCGAGCACGAAGGCGTGGGCTTCATGCTGGCCGACAACGACATGGACTTGCACACGGCGCGCCTGCACATCTGGCACACGGCTTGGCTGCTGGACCAGGGCGAGAAGTGCAACTTCGAATCCAGCCGCGCCAAGGTCGTGTGCTCGGAAGCGCAGTGGCGCGTGGTCGACCGCAGCGTGCAGATGCTGGGCGGGCAGGGCGTCACGGGCGAGTCGCCGGTGATGCGCATCTTCACCGACATGCGCGCATTCCGCATCTACGACGGCCCGAGCGAAGTGCACCGCTGGAGCATGGCGCGCAAGCTGGTGCACATGGCGGACAAGGCCGCGGAGGGCGCA
>JAMNYN010000520.1 GCA_023622805.1 Pseudomonadota bacterium
GGCCGAGGATTTCCGTCTGCAGCTGGTGCGCGCGCGCCAGGGCGTAGCGGTCGATTTCCAGCATCTGCTCGAAAGGCACGCTGTCCTTGGCGGGATCGAAGTCGCTGACGTTGGCCAGCAGGAAGCGCAGCGTGTTGCGGATGCGGCGATAGGCATCGACCACGCGGGCCAGGATCTTGTCGTCGATGGCCAGGTCGCCCGAGTAATCGGTCGAAGCCACCCACAGGCGGATGATTTCCGCGCCGAGCTTGCTGGACACGTCCTGGGGCGCGACGGTGTTGCCCACCGACTTGCTCATCTTCTTGCCCTGACCGTCGACGGTGAAGCCGTGGGTCAGCAGGCCGCGGTAGGGCGCGCGGCCGTAGATGGCCGAGGCCAGCAGCAGCGAGGAGTGGAACCAGCCGCGGTGCTGGTCATGGCCTTCGAGGTACAGATCGGCTTCGGGGCCGCTGTCGTGGTGCATGGTGGGGTGGGTGCCGCGCATCACATGCCAGAAGGTCGAGCCCGAGTCGAACCAGACTTCGAGAATGTCGGTGCTCTTGGTGTACTGGGCGGCTTCCTCGGCGCCGAGGATTTCCTCGGTGCTCACGCGGCTCCAGGCCTCGATGCCGCCTTCTTCGATCATGGCCGCGGCCTGGTCGATGATTTCCATGGTGCGCGGATGCAGTTCACCCGAGTCCACGTGCAGGAAGAAGGGCAGGGGCACGCCCCAGCTGCGCTGGCGCGAGATGCACCAGTCGGGCCGGCCGGCGATCATGGCGCGCAGGCGCTCCTTGCCGTTCTCGGGGTAGAACTGGGTCTGCTCGATGGCGGCCAGCGCGGTTTCGCGCAGCGTGCCCGGGGCCTTGTCCTTGGTGAACACGCCTTCGCCCTCGTCCATGCGCACGAACCACTGGGCGGCGGCGCGGTAGATCACCGGCGTCTTGTGGCGCCAGCAATGCGGGTAGCTGTGGGTGATGGTCTGGCTGTCCAGCAGGCGGTCGGCTGCGCGCAGCGTCTCGATGATGACCGGCGCGGCTTTCCAGATGTGCTGGCCCGCGAACAGCGGCAGTTCGGGCGCGTAGACGCCGTTGCCCTGCACGGGGTTGAGGATGTCGTCGTAGGCCAGGCCGTTGGCCACGCAGGAGTTGAAGTCATCCACGCCGTAGGCAGGCGCCGAGTGCACGATACCCGTGCCGTCGTCGGCGGTGGCGTAGTCGGCGAGATACACCGGCGACAGGCGGTCGTAGCCGGCGTCGACTTCGGCCAGAGGATGGCGGAAGTTCAGGTGGTCGAGCTTTTCGCCCAGGGCGGTGGCGACGACATTGCCGGTCAGCGCCCAGCGCTCCAGGCACTTCTCCACCAGGGCGCTGGCGACGATCAGCAGGCCGCGTTCGGTGTCGACCAGGCTGTATTCCAGCGCGGGGTTGACGTTGAGCGCCTGGTTGGCGGGGATGGTCCAGGCGGTGGTGGTCCAGATGACGATGGCGGCGGGTTTGTCGAGCTGGGCCAGGCCGAAGGCCGCGGCGAGCTTCTCGGGCTCGGCCGTGGGAAACATCACGTCCAGCGTCTGGCTCTTCTTGTCGGCGTATTCGATCTCGAACTCGGCCAGGGACGAGCCGCAGTCGAAGCACCAGTACACGGGCTTGAGGCCGCGGTAGACATAGCCACGCTCCATGACCCGCTTCAAGGCGCGCAGTTCGGCGGCCTCGTTGGCGAAGTTCATGGTCTTGTAGGGGTTGTCCCAGTCGCCGAGCACGCCCAGGCGCTTGAAATCGGCCATCTGCTGGGCGATCTGCGCAGTGGCGAAAGCGCGGCTCTTGGCCTGCATTTCGTCACGCGGCAGGTTGCGGCCGTGCAGCTTTTCGATGGCGTTCTCGATGGGCAGGCCGTGGCAGTCCCAGCCGGGCACGTAGAGCGCGTCGAAGCCTTCGAGCTGGCGGCTCTTGACGATCATGTCCTTGAGCACCTTGTTGACCGCGTGGCCGATGTGGATCTGGCCGTTGGCATACGGCGGGCCGTCGTGCAGGATGAACTTGGGCGCGCCGCAGCGGGCGTCACGCAGCTTCTTGTAGATGCCCTTGTCGTCCCATTCCTGGGTCCAGCCCGCTTCCCGCTTGGGCAGGTCGCCCCGCATCGGGAACGGAGTGTCTGGCATGTTCAGGGTGCTGCGGTATTGGTTAGCAGCGGGCGTAGTGTTTTTGGCTTGATCGGACATGGAAACCTTCAAAGCGAAGCATTGCCCGGGGAAGTGGCCCGGACATGGAAAGCGGGGCGGAAACGGAGCGCAGGCGACATGCCCGGCAGCGCAGAGTGCGCGTCAAATTCGGTCGCGCGTGGTCTGGCGACGGGTTTCGGTGTAGATGGGCGCAGGCAGCGCGGAAAACAACGCGCGTGCGTCGTCGCAGTCCTTGGCGATACCCGCGGTCAGGGCTTGCAGACTGTCGTACTTCAGCTCGTCGTGCAGTTTATGCAGAAGTTCCACGCGGATGATTTTACCGTATGCCCCTTCAGCCCCGAGGTGGTCGGGCCAATCGAGGCAATGGGTTTCCAGCAGCACGCGTCCGCCATTGACGTCATTCGGGTCCAGCGAGGGGCGCACGCCCAGGTTGGCCACGCCGGGCACGGGCTGCTCGCCCAGGCCGTGGACCCGCACCGCGAAAATGCCGCTGGCCGCGGGCTTCCAGTGGGAAAAGCGCAGGTTGAGCGTGCGAAAGCCGTCGTGCGCACCGGCGCTGGACTCGGCCAGCTGGCGGCCGAGCTTGCGGCCGTGGACCACATGGCCGGAGATGGTGTAGGGGTGGCCCAGCAGGCGCGCGGCGGCCTCCATGCGGCCCGCGGCCAGGGCTTCGCGCACGGCCGAGCTGGACACGCGCAGGCCGTGGACTTCGTAGCTGTTCATGCGCGCCACATCGAAGCCGGCGCGCTGGCCGGCTGCGTCCAGCATGGCGTAGTCGCCCGCGCGCTTGGCGCCAAAGCGGAAATCATCGCCCACAAGCACATAGCGTGCGCCCAGGCCTTGCACCAGCACTTCGTCGATGAAGGCCTGCGGCGACTGGCTGGCCAGCGCGTGGTTGAACGGCAACACCACCACCTGGTCGACGCCGCAGCGCTCCAGGTCCGTGAGCTTGTCGCGCAGCGTGCAGATGCGCGCCGGCGCCAGCGCGGGCTGGCTCAGCACCTGGGCGAAATAGTCGCGCGGATGGGGCTCGAAGGTCAGCACGCAAGTGGCCACGCCGCGCTGGCGGGCTTCGCCTGCGAGCAGGGACAGCATGGCCTGGTGGCCGCGGTGCACACCGTCGAAATTGCCAATCGTCAGGGCGCAGGCCGGTTCACGTCCGGAATGGTGGAAGCCACGAAAAATCTTCATCAATATGCTTTATTTTTGATAGCGACGTGCACATGCCCATCCAGCGCAGGCTACTGATTCTCAATGGAAAGAGAGTATATTGCCAGAGACTGGACGGCCCGGACCGCTTGCTAGGCATGGGTAGGGCCGCTTTCCCTTTGGCGATGGTGATTGCAAAGGAGGCGTGCTGTGAAGGTGCTGAAATTGTCCGCCCAAGGGCTGCCACAGTCCTGGATCACGCTCGAGCAGGCGGTGCTGTACTACGCCTCCGATGCCGTGCGCTGGGAGTCGGGCGGCGCGATCGCCTGTTTTCACGGCGGCCACAATGCGCGCACCGGTCTGCAGTCGGTGATCCACGTCAACAGCATCATAGGCACGCGCGGCATGCCCGCGATCAACCCGCACGCACTCAAGCCCGGCCTCACCAACAGCAAGCTGTTCGCGCGCGACCGCTGCGTCTGCGCCTATTGCGGCCAGCTTTTTCCAGACAGCGATCTGACGCGCGAGCACATCCTGCCCCAGGCCGCGCGCGGCCAGGACCACTGGATGAACGTGGTCACGGCCTGCCGGCCCTGCAACCACCGCAAGGGCGCGCGCACGCCCGAGCAGGCGCGCATGCCGCTGCTCTACGCGCCCTATGTGCCCAGCCTGTGGGAAGACTTCATCTTGCGCAACCGCCGCATCCTGGCCGACCAGATGGAGTTTCTGACCGCGCATCTGCCCAAAACCTCGCGCATGCTGCTGGGGCATGAGGTGGAGGCGGTGGTCTAGGGCCGCCGCCGCCGGGCCGCCCCAACATGAAAACATCTGGGGAGCGAAGCCCCCCAGCGCGACCACACGCAGTGGGCAAGCGTGGGGGGCTTAAATTTCCTGTACCAGCGCCGCGGCGAAATGCCGCGCGGGCGCGGGCAGGTCGGCAAAGCGGGGCGCATACAGATTGAGCGTGCGTTCGGCCCAGGCGTCGGTCAGCGGCACGGCGTGCAATTCGCGCGTCTCTCCCAGCCGCTGGTAGGCCCCTTCGGGCATCACGCCCACGCCCAGACCGCATTCGATCATCCGGCACATGGCGCTCAGGCTGTCGACTTCGATGCGCTGGCGCAGCATGCGCCGACCCGAGCGCGCCTGGCGGTCCAGCATTTCCTGGACGACGGAGCTGTCGCGCAGCCCGACCTGCGCATAGTCCAGCGCTTCTTCATAGGCCAGTTGCGCATGGCCTGCCAGCGGATGGCTGCCCGGCATGATCAACACCATGCGCTCGCGCCGGTAGGGCATGGATTCCAGCCCCTCGGCCTCATCGCAAGGGCTGCACACGCCCAGGTCGGCGATATGGTCGCGCACCGCGCGGGCCACGTTGCGGCTCGTGGCCTGGCGCAGGTCGATGCGGATGTCGGGGTGGTGCTGCGCAAACAAGGCAATGTGTTCGGGCAGGAACTGCTCCACGGCCGAGGCATTGGCGCTCAGCCGCACCAGGCCGCGCACGCCGCGCGCATATTCAATCAAATCGTCGCGCAAATGTTCCACGCCCAGCAGGATGGCGCGCGCATGTTCGAGCAGCAATTCCCCGGCGGGCGTGGGGCGCACGCCGCGCGCGTGGCGCAGCAGCAGCGGCGTGCGTGCCAGCGACTCGAGTTCGGCGATGCGCTTGCTCACCGCCGAGGCCACCATGCCGCCATGCTCGGCGGCGCGCGCAATGCTGCCCCCCTCGCAGATCAGCACGAACAGGTCGAGCGAGGCGAGGTCTATCTGGCGCAGAAAGCTGCGTGAGGAGGTGAAGTCGGACATGGGCATGCGGCGCGAGCCATCGCGGTTGGGAACGGCTCGAGGAATTTTAGCCACTTCTGGTGAAGCGCCTAGGTTCTTACCATCGGCGTTTTGCCCACGGACACGCTCATGCTTCTTTCCGATTCCGACGCACCCCGCGTCGCCCAGGCCTTGGTGGGGCTGGGTGCAG
>JAMNYN010000056.1 GCA_023622805.1 Pseudomonadota bacterium
CGGCGGTTTTGGGAATCTCCTGCAGGAACAAGACCTGCTGCGGCTTCTTGTATGAAGCCAGTTGCTGGGCCACATGGGCGATCAAGGCCGCTTCGCTGACCTGCTGGCCCGCGTGCAGCACCACGGCCGCGGTGACGATTTCCACCCATTTCTCGTGCGGCAGGCCGATCACGGCGCACTCGCGCACGGCCGGGTGGGTCATCAAGGCGTTTTCCACTTCGCGCGGATAGACGTTGTAGCCGCCGCTGATGATCATGTCGGAGGTGCGGTCCTTGAGGAACAGATAGCCTTGGGCGTCGAAGACACCGACATCGCGCGTATAGACCCAGCCATCGGCGCCGAAGGTGCCTGCGGTCTGCTCGCTGGCGTTGTAGTAGCCGGCCACGGCCGACGGTGCGCGCACGGCGATTTCTCCGGGCGTGCCGGTGGGCACGGTGTGGCCGTGCTCGTCGACCAGCTTCATTTCCACGTCCAGCGCGGGCTGGCCGCAGGCGTCGAGCAGTTCTTCGCGGTGGTCTTCGGGCCGCAGCACGGCCAGGCACAGCGGCACTTCGGTCTGGCCGTAGTACTGCCAGAAGCGGTGCTGGCCCCACAGCTGCATGCCGCGCTGGATGATGGCGCGCGGCATGGGCGAGGCGCCGTAGATGACGGTGTGCAGCGCGCTGACATCGGTGGTGGCGATGTCGGCGTGCTCGAACAGCATTTGCATCATGGTCGGCACCAGATTGATGGCCGTGATGCGCTCGGCCTGCAGGGTGCGCAGGAACAGCCCGGGCTCGAAGCCGGACAGGATCACGGTGCGCGCGCCGCGCAGCCAGAAGGGCAGCACGAAGACGCCGCTGGCGTGGATCATCGAGGCCGCGTGCAGCATGGCGTCGTTCGGCGTGGCCGGCAGCAGGTTGAGCAGCACGTTGCGGCAGACGCCCGCGTAGGAAGCCTGGGTGTGCTGGGCGGCCTTCAAGGTGCCGGTGGTGCCTGAGGTGAACAGGGTCAGGACGATGTCGTCGGGCCGCACTTCGATCTCGGGCCAGGTGGTGGGCTGGCGCTGCGCGAGCCGCATCAAGTCCTGCCCTCCCGCCACCTGGGTATCCAGGCCCAGGCAGCTCAGGCCGGGCAGGGCGGCGTCCAGGGCCTGGGCACGCTCGGCCAGGTCGGCGCCGAAGACCAGGTGCGTGCAGCCGGTTTCCTGCAGCATGCGCACATGCTCGTCCAGCGACAGCCGCGCATTGAGGGGCACGCGGTTGATGCCGGACTTGACGCAGGCGAAATCCAGCGGAACGCTGTACAGGCCGTTGTTGAGCAGCAGGCCTACGCGGCTGCGCGGCGCGATGCCGCAACCCAGCAGCGCATGGGCCAGCCGGCTGCTGAGTTCGTCGACTTCGGTGAAGGTCATGCTTTGCGCGCCGAAGACGATGGCGGTGCGCGGGCCATGCTGCAGCGCGCCGCGCCGAATCAGTGCATGGTAGGTGGGGCTGCTGGGGAAGGAGGCGGTGGCTGCGGTGGAGTTCATGGAGGTCTTCTGTAGCGGTAACGGGTCAGGTAGGGCGGGTCGAAGGGGTGATTCCAGCGGGGCCAGCGCGGCCTAGCGCTTGAATTGGCCGTGGCGGCCGTCGCCCTGCATGAAACGGGCGGCACCGGCCTCGCCTTCGGCGAAGACCATGGGCGTGCCCTGCGCACCTTCGCGGCGCAAGGCCTGGGCCAGCGGCAAATCCCATTGCTCGTAGGCCGAGCGTCTGTCGGCCAGCATGCATTGCTGCGGAAAGGCGGCGATCTGCTGCGCCAGTTGCTGCGCGGCCGCCAAGGCGCCGCCTGGAGGCGTGATGCGGTTGACCAGGCCCATGGCCAGGGCTTCCGCGGCGCCCACCGGGCGGCCGGTGAGAATAAGGTCCAGCGCGCGGCCCATGCCGATCACGCGCGGCAGGCGCACGGTGCCGCCATCGATCAGCGGCACGCCCCAGCGGCGGCAGAACACGCCGAAAGTCGCGTCTTCGTCGGCCACGCGCAGGTCGGCCAGCAAGGCCAGTTCCAGGCCGCCGGCGACGGCGTAGCCGTTGATGGCCGCGATCAGGGGCTTGGCCAAGGCCATGCGCGTAGGCCCCATGGGGCCGCTGCCGCCGCCGTCGGGATCCAGTTCGTTGCGCAAGAGCGGATCCGCCGTGGCCGCGAGGTCGGCGCCGGCGCAGAAATGGCCGCCAGCGCCGGTCAGGATGGCGACGCGCAAGGCATCGTCGGCCTCGAAGCGCTCGAAAGCGGCACGCAGTTCGGCGGCCACCGGGCCGTTGACCGCATTGCGTTTTTCCGGCCGCTGGAGAGTGATGGTGCAAACGGCTCCATCCACGTCGTATGAAATGTGCTGCATGGCGCTCTCCCAGGGCGTTGGCCCTGGTTTAATTACAAGAAAATCGGTTGACGGCCATGCTACGAAACATTTCTTTATTACACAAATATGGACGCTATCTGTAATGTTCCAGTGGAGCGGCCCACGGCGCCCGACCTGATCCTCGACCTGCTGGTGGCGAACGGCCGGGTCTTGCCGGTGCAGGCCTTGTGCCGCGCGGGCGCCTTGATGGGCATCAGCGATGCCACCATGCGCGTGGGCCTGACCCGGCTGGCCAGCCAGGGCAAGATCACCCACAGCGCGCGCGGCGCCTATGGCTTGAACCGAGGCGGCCCGGCATTGGCCCGCGACATCGACGATTGGCGGCGCAAAGGCGCGCAAACCGTGGCCTGGCGCGGCCGGTGGCTGGCCGTGCAGGATGCGGGCGTGCCGCGCTCGGACAAGACCGCCTGGCGGCGCCACAGCCTGGCCTTGCAACTGCGCGGGCTGGCGCCGTTCCAGGCGGGCCTGCATCTGCGGCCCGACAACCTGCGGGGCGGCGTGGACGCCGTGCGCGCGCAACTGCTGGAACTGGGCCTGGCACCGCAGGCGCTGGTGTTTTGCCTGGACGGTCTGGATGCCGAGCGCAGTGCGCAGGCGCATGCGCTGTGGGATGTCGCGGCCTACAGGAAGGATTACCGCCGCCTGCAGCGGGCGCTGCAGGACAGCGGCCAGCGCCTGCCCGCCATGGGCCTGGCGGACGCGGCGCGCGAATCCTTGCTGCTGGGCCGGGCGGTGATTGCCTACCTGGTGCGCGACCCGCTGCTGCCGCCGGAGTGGATGGCGGACGACGCGCGCACGGCCCTGGTGCAGCAGATGCAGGCCTACCAGGATGCGGCCGTGTGCGTGTGGCGGGACTTCATGGGCCTGCCGGCCGGGGCCGCCTGAACGCCGGGCGGATCAGCTGCCGCAAGGCATGGCTCACAGGCCCGGCAAGGCCAGGTGGGAGGAATTCTTGACCTCTTCCATGACGGCGTAGGTGCGGGTTTCGCGCACGCCCGGCAACTGCCACAGCACGGTGCCCGCGAAGTGGCGGTAATCACCCATGTCCGCGCTGCGCGTCTTGAGCAGGTAGTCGAAGCCGCCAGCCACCATGTGGCACTCCATGATTTCCGGGCGCACCTGCACGGCGGCCTTGAATTGTTCGAAGACATTGGGCGTGGTGCGGTCGAGCAGGACTTCGACAAACACCAGCATGCCAGCGCCCAGCTTGAGGGGGTTGAGGCGCGCTTCATAGCCCAGGATGAAGCCGTCGCGCGTGAGGCGCTGCACGCGCGCCAGCACGGCCGTGGGCGACAGGCCTATGGTCTCGGCCAGCTTCAGGTTGGTGATGCGGCCGTCGGTTTGCAGCGCCGCCAGGATGCGCAGGTCCAGCCGGTCCAGGTCCAGCGCGGCGATCGACTCGTCTAGTGATTTGTTCTGCATCTTTGGCAAATTATGAACAAAAAAACACTTGGCAAAGCTGCATCATGTGGATATCACCGGCCAATGCGGGAGCTTCCATGAACATGCAGGCGCAGAACCATGCCGCCCCGTGCGGCCTTCTCGGCGAACCGGCCGAGCCTGGCGCGCTTCGCCAGCAGATCACGCGCGCCTACCGGCGGCCCGAGCCCGAGGCCGTGGCGCAGCTGCTGGCGCAACTCCCCCAGGATGCCGACCCGCGCGTGCAGGCCCTGGCATGGCAACTGGCCCAGCGCCTGCGCACGCGCCAGAGCGCGAGCGGGCGTGCGGGCCTGGTCCAAGGCCTGCTGCAGGAATATGCACTGTCCTCGCAGGAAGGCGTGGCGCTGATGTGCCTGGCCGAAGCCCTGCTGCGCATTCCCGACGCCGCGACGCGCGATGCACTGATCCGCGACAAGATCGCCAACGGCCAGTGGCAGTCGCACATGGGGCGCAGCCCTTCGGTGTTCGTCAACGCCGCGACCTGGGGGCTGCTCTTGACCGGCAAGCTGGTGGCCACGCACAGCGAAGCGTCGCTGGCGACGCAGCTCACGCGCCTGATTGGCAAGGGCGGCGAGCCCATGATCCGCAAGGGCGTGGACCTGGCCATGCGCATGATGGGCGAGCAGTTCGTCACCGGCGAAACCATTGCCGCCGCCCTGGACCATGCGCGCAGCCTCGAAGCCCAGGGCTTTCGCTACTCCTACGACATGCTGGGCGAAGCCGCCATGACGGCCGAGGACGCGGACCGTTACCGCCATTCCTATGAGCAGGCCATCCATGCGATAGGTAAAGCCTCCCAGGGGCGCGGCATCCACGAGGGGCCTGGTATTTCCATCAAGCTGTCGGCCCTGCACCCGCGCTACAGCCGCGCTCAGCACGGCCGCGTGATGGACGAGCTGTATCCGGTGGTGCGCAGCCTGGCGCTGCTGGCCCGGCGCTACGACATCGGCCTGAACATCGACGCCGAGGAGGCGGACCGGCTGGAGCTGTCGCTGGATCTATTGGAAAAGCTCTGCTTCGAGCCGGCGCTGGCCGCCTGGAACGGCATCGGCTTCGTGGTCCAGGCCTACCAGAAGCGCTGCCCCGCCGTGATCGCCTATCTCGTCGACCTGGCCCGGCGCAGCCACCAGCGCCTGATGGTGCGCCTGGTCAAAGGCGCCTATTGGGACAGCGAGATCAAGCGCGCCCAGGTCGACGGCCAGGACGGCATCCCGGTCTATACACGCAAGGTCTATACCGACCTGTCCTACCTGGCCTGCGCGCGCCAGCTGCTGGCGGCGCCGGCGCAGATCTATCCGCAGTTCGCGACCCACAACGCCCACACCATGGCGGCGATCTACATGCTCGCCGACCCGGCCACTTACTACAGCGGGCAGTACGAGTTCCAGTGCCTGCACGGCATGGGCGAGCCGCTGTACGAGCAGGTGGTCGGCCGCAGCGAGGACGGCAAGCTCGG
>JAMNYN010000389.1 GCA_023622805.1 Pseudomonadota bacterium
TGGGCCCCAAGGGGCCCATTCATCTGAGGTAACAGCTGATCCGGACTCAGCTCTTCTCGGAAAGCAGCGTGCGCACGTCGGACACCAGCACCTGCGGGCCGCTGCCATAGCGCTCATAGACCCGCAGACGGCCTGCGGGGTCATACACGTAACTGCCGGCCGAATGGTCCAGGGTAGAGGTTTGCGGCGTCTGGCCTTCGACCTTCTTGTAGAAGATCTTGAAGTCCTTGGCGATCGCCGCGGTCTGCTCGGGCGTGCCGCGCAAGGCCACAAAGCTGGGATCGAAGTTGCCCATGTAGGCCTTGAGCATCTCCGGCGTGTCGCGCTCGGGGTCGAGCGAAACGAAAATCGCCTGCAGGCGCTCACCATCGGCGCCCAACAGTTGCTTGACTTCGGCCAGTTCCTGCAGCGTCGTGGGGCAGACGTCAGGGCACTGGGTGTAGCCGAAGAAGACCACCACCACCTTGCCCGCAAAGTCCTTGAGGGTACGCTGCTGACCGTTGGCGTCGGGCAGCGAGAAGTCGCGCGCATATTCGGCGCCGGTCACATCCACCCCTTGAAAGCTCACTTTTTCTTCCCGGGAGCAGCCGGCCAGCCAGCCAACGGCGCCCGTGCCCAGGGTCGTGGCCAGCATCAGCTTCAGTACACGTCGTTTGTCCATAGTCATTCAATAAATATAGTGATCCGCGAGCAGGGCCGTGAACAGCAGGCTCAAGTGGATCAGGGAAAAGCGAAAGGTCTTGCGGGCCAGTGCATCCGAGTAATTGCGCCACAGGCGAAAACCGTAGGCGCAAAAACCCAGACCCAGCACCACGGCCGCGGCCAGATACAACCAAGAGCTCATGCCGAAGATGAACGGCATGAGGCACCCGGCAAACAATACCAGCGTATAGAGAAACACTTGCAAGCGGGTGAATTCATTGCCGTGCGTCACGGGCAGCATGGGCAGGCCGGCCTGGCGGTATTCTTCCACCCGGTACAGGGCCAGGGCCCAGAAATGCGGCGGCGTCCAGAGGAAGATGATCAGGAACAGGATCAGCGCCTCGGGCCCGACCTGGCCGGTCATGGCCGCCCAACCCAGCACCGGCGGCATGGCCCCTGACGCTCCGCCGATGACGATGTTCTGCGGCGTCAGCGGCTTGAGGATCACCGTATAGACCACGGCATAGCCGACAAAAGTGGCCAGCGTGAGCCACATGGTCAGCGGATTGACCCAGACATACAGCAGCGCCGAGCCCGCGGCGCACAGCAGCGCGGAAAACACCAGCGCCTGCATGTGCGACAGCTCGCCCTTGGCCGTGGGCCGCCAGGCCGTGCGCTTCATCTTGGCATCGATGCCCGTCTCGACCAGACAGTTGAAAGCGGCGGCGGCACCGGCCACCAGCCAGATGCCGGCACAGGCCACGGCCATGCGCCCCAATTCGGCCATCGAGGGCCAGGCGGGCACGGCCAGCACCATGCCGATCAGCGCACAAAAAACAATCAGTTGCACCACGCGCGGCTTGGTCAGCGCGTAGAACTGGGCCATGCGCGATGGCGCGGAAACGGGGACAGCTAGGCTCATGCGGGGACTCGGTTCAAAACAACCTGGGAAAACGGACTAGCGCAGCGGCGTGGCGGGGTCAGGGCGGCCGGCCTGGTCCCAGGATGCGGAGGCACGCAGCAGCCGCTCCAGGTCGCTCTTGGCCTTGGCGGCGCTGGCCTTGTCCAGCGATGCCGGCATGCGCATCATCCAGTGGCCCAAGGGATCGACCACATACAGGTGGTCTTCCAGGCGCTGACCGGCCGCCGGCTCCAGCCAGGCGGCCAGCGCCTGCGCATCGACCCGCAGCACCTGGGCCTGGGCCAGCGCTGACGCCAGCGCCGCAGGCGGCGCAGCCGTGTCGTTGACCAACCAGACCCAGTCCAGCCTGTCCTTTTCACGGCCCAGGCTCTCGCGCAACTGGCGCTGCAGGTACAGGTGCTCCTGGCAGCGGGCATCGCATTGGCTGCCGGACGCGCTGACCAGCAACCACTGGCCCTTGAGCGACGCCAAGGGCACGGTCTTGCCGTCCAGCGTTTGCGCCGAGATTTCCGGCAACGGTTTCTGCGGCTGTATCAGCTCGCCGAAATTACGCCGCCCCTCGGGTCGGATCACGTAATAAGTGAAGTAGGACGCGATCACCGGAGCCGCGCAAACCAGCAGCAAGGTCATCATCTGCCAGCGGCCGGAGCGCGTGCGCTGCACGGCCTGCAAGGCTTCGCCCGCGGGCGGAAGACCGTGCACGCTCAGGCCCAGCGGCTGGGGCGCGGCGCCCTCAGACGGCGGGCGGCTTGCGCTGGCCAAGGAAGCGTCGGATGAATTGAAACCAGACATAGAGAACCGCCATCAGGACACTGAGTCCAAACCATTGAAATGCATAGCCGTAGTGCTTGTCCACGCCTGCCTCCACGCGGGGCCAGTCGCGCTGCAGGCCTTCGCTGTCCGCCCCCGTCTGCACCACGCTCACGTCGAGCAGCGGCAAGCCGGTTTCGACCCGCAAGTGGCCCATGTCCAGATTCTGTCGGATACGCGACGTTTGTGAAACAGGGTCTGCCCCGGGTGCCAATTCATACAGCCGCGGGGGTGACAAGGCCAGCCGCCCGGACACCTCCACCACGCCCGTGGGGCTGTCAACCGGCGACAGCGCCGTACGGTCCTGGAAGTTGCGTGGAATCCAGCCGCGCTGCACCAGCACGACCGGAGGGAATGAAACACCCCCTGAGCCGCTCACGCGGCTTCCCCCTCTCTCGCTTCGCGGGAGGGGGACGGCACCCTCGGTGCGGGGCGGCCCTTCCTCGGTGCCCCTTCGCTCGGATGCGCCAGTTTCATGCCCCCCGGGTGGCGCAAGTGCTATGGATAACGGAACGGGCAGCGCCAACTCCAGCGGCGTGAACACGAAAAACCCGGGACGCCCGTGCATTTGCCGGTTGTCCAGGTAGAGCGTGTGCTGCGCCAGCCAGCGGCCTTGCAGCACCACGGGTCTATGCACCAGATCGGATGCGGGGGCCAGGGCCTGCAACAGGGCCGGGCCGGCGAGCGGCGCCTGCGCGCCACGGGCTTCGATGGCGGCGGCCAGGGCCTCTTTCTGGGCAGCGCGATCGAGCTGCCAACGGCCCAGCGCCGCCGTGCCGGCAATGCCTGCCACGGCAGCGCAGGTGATGAGCCAAAAACGCCACCCTCCTGGTCGACCCGCTGGTCTTGTACCTGTAGTCACCAGATAATGGTCTCCATGAAAATCCTTATCGTCCTGGCCTTCCTGGCAATTCTCGCCAGCCTGGGCAGCGCCTTGTTCTTCATGATGCGCCGCCCTGGCGGCAGTACCGAGCAAGCGGGCGAAATCAGCCCCGAAGACAACCGCCGCCGCAGCCGCCAGATGGCCCGAGCGCTCACGCTGCGCGTGCTGATCTCGGTGCTGCTGTTCGTCTGCCTGCTCATCAGCTGGAAGCTGGGCTACATCCAGCCCACCGGACTACCGCTGGGCCGCTGAGATCCTATCCACTTTCCCCAGCCTGCCGCCCCCCTTCGACAGGCTCAGGGCGAACGGCCTTTGGCACAGGTTACGGCATTTGAAACCGGCGCAGCCCAGCAAGGAGGCAGCGAGGAAGGGCCGCCCCGCACCGAGGCTGCCGTCCCCCTCCACCGAAGGTTGAGAGGGGGAAGACGCGCCAGCGGCTCAGGGGGTGCCTTAAGTTCACATCCAATAGACCAAGACGTACAAGCCCAGCCAGACCACGTCCACAAAGTGCCAGTACCAGGCCGCGCCTTCGAAGCCGAAGTGCTTGTCGGCCGTGAAGTGGCCTTTTTGCAGGCGCAGCGTGATGAAGAACAGCATCAGCATGCCGACGAACACGTGGAAGCCGTGAAAGCCCGTGAGCATGTAGAAGGTCGAGCCGAAAATGCCCGAGGACAGTTTGAGGTTCAGGGCCGTGTAGAGGTGGTAGTACTCATAGATCTGCACGCACAGGAAAGTGAAGCCCAGCGCCACCGTGGCCCACATGAAGGCAATCGCGCGGCTGCGATGGTTTTCGCGCAGGGCGTGGTGGGCAATGGTCAGCGTCACGCCCGAGGTCAGCAGCAAGGCGGTGTTGATGGTCGGCAGCCAGAAAGGGCCCACCGTCTGGAACGGCTCCACGGTGTTGGTGGGCGAGGCCGTGACGCCTGCGGCCATGCTGGGCCAGATCGCCTTGAAGTCAGGCCAGAGCAAGGCGTTTTCGAGTCCGCCCAAGGCCGGCACCGAGTGCACCCGCCCCCACCACAGCGCGGTGAAGAAGGCGCCGAACAGCATCACTTCGGAAAAGATGAACCAGCTCATGCTCCAGCGGAAGGACTGGTCGATCTTGCGGCCGTACAGCCCGCTTTCGCTTTCATGGATGGCGTCGCGAAACCATTGGTAGAGCACGACCAGCCACCAGGCCAGACCGAAGCACAGGCTCCACTTGCCCCATTCGTGGCCATTGATCCAGAAGCCTGCGCCGAGGATCATAAAGAACAGGCCGGCCGCTCCCATGATGGGATGGCGCGACTCGCCGGGCACGTAGTAGTACGGTGTTGCGCCTTGGGTAGTTCCACTCATTTCCAGCTCCTGACTCTCTAGGTCCTTGTGTCCGTCTGCAGCCCTGTCTCCGGGGCGCTCAAACGATCCAGTTCACGATCAAGATCAGGCCGGCCACCAGTATGAAAATGGCCACCAGCCCCCCCACTACCACTTGCAGCGGAGTGATGTTTTCAACGTCTTTTTGGTAGTCGCTGCCTTTGCGCACCCCCAGCAGCGCCCACAGCAAGGCCCGCGCCGTGCGCAGCACCGAGCCCTTTTTTTCCGCTTCAGGTTCTGTCATAAGGCCGCGTCCTTTGCTGGCAGTGCCGGCACCTGATGCGCCACCGTGCCGGCCGGGGCCGCCGGTGTCTTGCCACCGACTTCAAAGAAGGTGTAGGACAGCGTAATGGTCTTCACATCCTTGGAAATCCGCGGGTCGATCACAAAGGCCACGGGCCACTCTTTTTTCTCGCCCGGCTCCAGCGTGTGCTGGGTGAAGCAAAAGCATTCGAGCTTGGTGAAATGGGCCGCGGCCTGGTGGGGCGCATAACTGGGAATGGCCTGCGCGGCCATGCGCCGGTTCTGCACGTTGGTGAACTCGTACTGCACCACGGCCAGCTCGCCCGGATGCACTTGCACGGACCGCTGCATAGGCTTGAAGTCCCAGGGGCCGCGCGCGTTCGCATC
>JAMNYN010000078.1 GCA_023622805.1 Pseudomonadota bacterium
CTGCCACCACTCCAACGCCATGCTGCCTGCTGCCCTGCCCGCCTTTCGCCCTTTTCTCCTGACCCTGGCACTGGCCTTCAGTCCGGTCCTGCTGGCCCAGACGCCCGATGTCAGCAAGGAGGCCTCCACGGAACTGCAACTGTCGGCCGACGGCAGCGAAGTACAGGATCTGCGCGCCCGCCTGGTCTGGCCGCGCTGCGTGCATGGCATGGTCTGGCGCAATGAGCGCTGCCAGGGCACGCCCCAGCAGCTGAACTTCGCCCAGGCCCAGCAGCTCGCCCAGTCCCGGCACCGGGAGGACGGACTGGGCTGGCGGCTGCCGCGCACCAACGAACTGCGCCGCCTGCAGCAGCGGGCCGCGGCGCCCTCGGGACAGGCCGCTGCCTTGTTTGCGCAAACACCAGGCGATTGGCACTGGACAGGCACGGCGGCCATCAATTCCCGCGCCATCAACCGCTACAGCTACGAAGCCACCAACCCGGCCCGCAACAGCCTGCCCGCGCCGCAGGCCTGGGCCGTGGATTGGGCCACGGGCCAGGCCAGCGGCGAAATGGGCCGGGGCAATGTGCTGCTGGTGCGCCTGGTGCGGCCGCTGCCGGCGAACGAACTGCCGCCGGCCACGCCCTGAATCTGCACGGCGCGGAAAAAGACTGTGAAAAACAACAGCTAAATCTCAAAATTTACTGTACATTTTTACAGTCAACTTCACATATCGAACCACCATGGACACCGTTGAAACTTTCTACACTGTTTCTTTGTGCGATTACCCCAGCCTGCCCGAGCAGGAGCGTATGCGGGCCGAGGCGCGTTATGCACGCGTGATGGAACGCCAGCTGGGTGGGGCCGAACAGGTGGCACTGGCCCTGGAATGTGTGCTGGGCCTTGAGGACACTCCACCCGAAGAAATCACCGAAGAGGCCAAGGCAATGTTTGCGCGCTGGACCAAGGCCTCCAACGCGGCCGTGCAGGCCGGCATGCAGGGGCTGGGTGATGGCGAATGCAGCTTCTTTGAAGTAAGGTTTACATAAGCACCCCCTGAGCCGCTTCGCGCTAGGCGCGCTCCGTCTTCCCCCTCTCATCCTTCGGTGGAGGGGGGCGCCCGGCTAGGGACGGCAGCCTCGGTGCGGGTCTGCCCTTCCTCGCTGCCCCATGCTGGGGCGCGCCAGTTTCAGCGGCTGTGGACGTTGCTGGCGTTGCCCTCTCCCTCGATAGCACCTACTGCGCCGCAGGTAGCCTAGCGCGCCAAAGGGGCGACGCCCGGCTCCCTGCCCGGCGCTCCCTGCATCACTACAATGGCGTCGCGGCATGGACGCCGCATGGAAAACTTCAGCGCCCTGGCGCTTATTCAGCTGCCGTGGAATCCGCACGGTGGTGGTCGCAACCAATCGGAACACCCCATGAGTCTCACTCCTGCACGCCGCCTGGCGCTCAAGCAGGCGCTTAGCTGCGCCCTGGCCGTTTCCGCAATGGGCGCCCTGCCCGCCCTGGCCGCCGACGCGGTGCTGCGGGTTTCGGCCATTCCCGACGAAGCACCCACCGAATTGCAGCGCAAATTCGCGCCGCTGGGCAAGTACCTGGAAGCGCAGACCGGCATGAAAGTCGTGTTCACGCCCGTCACCGACTATGCCGCCGTGGTGGAATCGCTGGCCACGCGCAAGATCGACCTGGCCTGGCTGGGTGGCTTCACTTTTGTGCAGGCCAAGATCCGCACCAACGGCACGGCCATTCCCATCGTCCAGCGCGCGGAAGATGCACAGTTCACTTCCAAATTCATCACCGCCAACCCGCAGATCACGGGCCTGGCCGACCTCAAGGGCAAGACTTTTGCCTTTGGCGCGCCTTCGTCGACTTCGGGCAGCCTGATGCCGCGCTTTTTCCTGCAGCAAGCGGGCCTGAACCCGGACAAGGACTTCAAGAACGTCGCTTTCTCCGGCGCCCATGACGCCACCGTCGCCTTCGTCGCCGCCGGCCGCGCCGAAGCCGGTGTGCTCAACGCTTCGGTCTGGGACAAGATGGTCGAAGAAAAGAAAGTCGACACCAGCAAGGTGCGCGTCTTCGCCACCACGCCGACCTACTTTGACTACAACTGGACGGTGCGCGGCGACCTGGATCCCGCCCTGGTGAAGAAGCTGACCGACGCCTTCTTGGCGCTGGACCCGGCCAAGCCCGAGGACAAGGCCATTCTGGGCCTGCAGCGCGCGTCCAAGTTCATCCCGACCAACGCCAAGAACTACGTCGGTATCGAAGACGCCGCGAAGTCGGCCGGTCTGCTGAAGTAAGCCCCATGGGCTTCGCGTTGGAAGGCGTGGGACTGACCCACGCCAATGGCACCGTGGCGCTGGCCGGCATAACGCTGGCCGCGCGCCAGGGCGAATGCATTGCCTTGATCGGCCCCTCGGGCGCGGGCAAGACTTCGCTGCTGTCGGTACTGGCCACGGCCTTGACGCCGGACCAGGGCCATGCCCAGATGCTGGGCACGGAGCTTCGCGGCCTCTCGGCCCCGGCACTTCGCGCCTTGCGTGCGCGCATAGGCACCGTGCACCAGGCCCCGCCCCTGCCCGGGCGCCAGCGCGTGGTCACCTCCGTGCTCGCCGGACGGCTGGGCCAGTGGCCCGCCTGGAAAGCCCTGGCCTCGCTGGCCTACCCCATGGACATTCCCGGCGCCCGCGCGGCGCTGGCACAGGTCGACCTGGACGACAAGCTGTTTGCACGCTGCGACCAGCTGTCGGGCGGCCAACTGCAGCGCGCCGGCATTGCCCGCGTGCTCTACCAACAAGCGGCGCTGGTGCTGGCCGACGAGCCCGTCTCGGCGCTGGACCCGACCCTGGCGCAGGCCACCGTGCGACTGCTGATCGACGATGCCGCCCAGCGCGGCGCAACGCTGGTGGCCAGCCTGCATGCGGTCGACCTGGCGCTGAACTGCTTTGCGCGCATCGTCGGCATCAAGGGCGGACGCATCGCTTTCGATCTGCCCACGGACCAGGTCCGCCAGGAACATTTGCAGGCCTTGTATGCCAGCGAGGGCCAAACGCCGCCCACGCTGCCGCCCCAGGCGCCTGGGCCGGCCGCGCTGACCGCACCAGCCCCGCTGACGCTATGCCGCTGAAATCCGTGGAGCGCGACCCCGCGGCCTTGCGTCGCCTGGTGCATACGGTTCTGGCGCTGTGCGTTCTGTGGCCGCTGTTCCAGGCCGCCCAGGTCCGGCCCGCAGCCCTGTTCGAGGCCGGCAACCTCAGCGTCATCGGCAACTTCCTCGCCGCCTTCCTGCCACCGGAAACCGGCAGCGAGTTCCTCGCCTACCTGGGCCAGGCCACGCTGCAGACGCTGGCGATTGCCACAGCCGGCATGGCCCTGGCCTGTTTGCTGGCCGTTCCGCTGGCCTATCTGGCCAGCGCCGCGGGCCGCGACCGGCCCACGCTCAACCCCGTCATCCGCGGCCTGCTCACCATACTGCGCGGCATTCCCGAGCTGGTCTGGGCACTGGTCTTCGTGCGCGTCTTCGGCCTGGGACCGGCCGCCGGCGTGCTGGCCCTGGGCCTGACCTATGGCGGCATGCTGGCCAAGGTGTATGCGGAAATTCTCGAATCCACTGACCCCGCGCCCGCACGCGCCCTGGCCCACAGCGGCGCGCGCCGGCCGCTGGCCATTCTGTATGGACTGATTCCCCAGGCCTCGAAAGAGCTGGCCTCGTACACCGTCTACCGCTGGGAATGCGCGATCCGCGCCTCGGTGGTGATGGGCTTCGTCGGCGCCGGCGGCCTGGGCCAGTTGATGGACCAGTCCATGAAGATGCTCAACGGCGGCGAAGCCGCGAGCATTCTGCTGACTTTCCTGGCCCTGGTGTTCGCCGCTGATGCGCTGTCGGGCTGGCTGCGCCGCTCGCTGGACGCTCCCGTGGCCGCCCGGCCTTCGCCCTGGGGCTGGCGCAGCGCCGGCAGCGCAGCCGTCCTACTGATCGCGGTGCTGGCAAGCTTCGGGCTGCTCGACATGGACTTGCTGGCCCTGTTTTCCGCAGAGTCGGCCGGCTCCATGGGCCAGTTCATCGCCAGCTTCTTCCCGCCCGACGTCAGCGCTGACTGGCTGCGCCGCGTGGCCATGGGCATCTGGGAAACCCTGGCCATTTCGGTGGTCGGCACCCTGCTCGCGGCCGTTCTGGGCCTCGTATTCGCCCTGGCGCCGCTCAAGCCTTTGAACCGCTTTGTGCTCAATCTGCTGCGCTCGGTGCCGGAGCTGGTCTGGGCCACCATCACGGCACTGGCCGTGGGCCTGGGGCCGTTCGCCGGCGCGCTGGCCCTGGCCTTGCACACCACGGGCGTGCTGGGGCGGCTGTACGGCGAAGCGCTGGACAATACGCCCCCGGCACCGGCCGGCGCGCTGCGGCTGAGCGGCGCGGCACGCGGCCTGGCCTTTTTCTACGGCACCCTGCCCGGCGCCGCTCCCCAGTTGATCGCCTATACGCTGTATCGCTGGGAAATGAACATCCGCATGGCCGCCATCCTGGGCTTTGTCGGGGCCGGCGGACTGGGCCAGCTGCTGTATTTCGAGCTGTCGCTGTTCCACTACGCCCAGGCCTGCACGGTGATCATCGCCATGCTGCTGCTGTCCATGGGCGTGGACCAGACCAGCGCCTGGCTGCGCCGCAGGATGCGCTGAGGCAACGGCGGCCGCCGAGTCGCCAAGGTGCGCCCCAACCACTCCTGCGTCTGGCATTCTGCTGGAGCCGTGGCACGCCAGCGTGCCGCGAACGTCCGCTTCATCGCCTTGCCCAACCCAGGAGACATTCCATGAACACCCAGGATCTTTTTTCCCTGAAAGGCCGCTGCGCCCTCGTCACCGGTGGATCGCGCGGTATCGGCCGCATGATTGCCGAAGGCTTTCTGGCGCAGGGCGCGCGCGTCTACATCACCGCCCGCAAGGCCGAGGCCTGCGAGGCCACGGCGCGCGAGTTGTCGGCACTGGGCACCTGCGTGGCCCTGCCCGGCGATGTGTCCACGCTGGAAGGCATACAGGCCTTGGTCGGCGAGCTGTCACAACGTGAAAGCGCCCTCGACATCCTGGTCAACAATGCCGGCGCTGCCTGGGGCGCGCCGTACGCGGAATTTCCCGAGTCGGGCTGGGACAAGGTGGTGGACCTGAACCTCAAGGCCCCGTTCTTTCTGACCCAGGCGCTGACGCCCATGCTCAAGGCCGCCACCCGCGAGCACCTGGCCAAGGTCATCAACATCGCTTCCATCG